>NZ_JBLKCZ010000017.1:0-93787 GCF_047530595.1 Enterobacter sp. 01-M-02-SI-ECC
CACCTGACCCCATGCCGAACTCAGAAGTGAAACGCCGTAGCGCCGATGGTAGTGTGGGGTCTCCCCATGTGAGAGTAGGGAACTGCCAGGCATCAAATAAGTGAAAAGGCCATCCGTAAGGATGGCCTTTTTGCGTTTTAGCATCACAGAGATTTGTAGGCCGGGTAGGGCGAAACCGCCACCCGGTAAGTCAGATCGCACTCCACTCCACTATAAACTCCGCAATCCCTTCCACATCATTTAAATCCAGCGTCGGAACTTCAAGCGGCAATACAACATCACTGGCCACCGCAATCACATGCTCATCCAGCGTTAATTCGCTGAAATCATGCCCGGCATCGCTTCTGAACAGTAGGATCTTAGGCACTGCCTCATGCTTAAATCCCTCAACCAGCACCAGATCCAGCGTGGTATGATCCATCCGGCTGACCAGATAAGCGAGATCCAGCGGCGCCTCATCCGGCGTTTCTGTCATCAGCGCCCAGCGTTGAGTACTTGCCACCATCGTTTGCGCTGCACCCGCTTTACGCAATGCATAGCTATCTTTGCCCGGTCTATCGACATCCATATTATGATGGGTGTGCTTAATCAATCCTGGACGGATACCTCTGGCACAAAGCGCAGGAATGAGCTTTTTCAGCAGCGTGGTTTTCCCGGTCCCACTCCAGGCAGAAATGGCTACGACAGGTATCATCTTTTCTCCTGCATCATCTGCAAATCGTCAGGCGTATTCACATTCACAAAAGCTGATTTTAAATCGCTAAAATCAACGGGATGACCGCCAGACTCGCGCATAAAAGCCATCACCCTGCGCTCTCCCGCAGCCAGATAGGACTGCAGGGCTGGCGCCAGGGATCGGTGCATCAATGCGATAGCAGGATGATCACGCTCGCCGTCATGTACCCAAACCACAGGAGCCGTACCCCGAAGCAGCAACAAACGTTCGACAAGACAGGACGGAATAAACGGGGTATCGCAGGGACAGAAGATGAACCACTCTCCGTGAGACTGTTGCATGACCGAAAGCATACCAGCCAGCGGTCCCGGGTAATCCTCAAGGATATCCTGGTAAACGGCGTACCCGCTGAGCTGGTAAGTGTCGATATGCCGGTTAGCACTGATGACCATTGTCGACACCTGGCCTGCGAGCGTATCAGCGACACATTGCCATAAGGGTTTGCCGTTCAGGCGTTGAAGCCCCTTATCTTTTCCCCCCATTCGCGTCGCTCTGCCACCTGCCAGAACGACCCCAATGATTTCCTGGCTAAGATTCACGAATATCGCCTCTTTTATTGTGGGATTGACCCTGCTAACGTGTCACTCTAAATGAAAGGAGCACCACCATGAAATGTAAACGTCTGAATGAAGTTATTGAACTCCTCCAGCCCGCCTGGCAAAAAGAGCCAGAGCTAAATCTGATGCAATTTTTACAGAAACTGGCGAAAGAGTCAGGTTTTGACGGCGAACTGGCAGACCTTTCTGACGACATCCTGATCTACCACCTTAAAATGCGTGACTCTGCCAAAGATGCTGTTATTCCTGGTATTCAGAAGGATTATGAGGAAGATTTTAAGACCGCATTACTGCGCGCCCGAGGCGTAATTAAAGAGTAAAAGCTTGTAAGCGGCGGCACCGAAATCGCCACAAGATGATATCCTGAATCATTCGTATAATTTCCGGATGATCGGATGAACGACCAGGCTTTTACTTTCCAGACATTACACCCGGACACCATTATGAATGCCCTGTTTGAACAGGGTATTCGGGTGGACTCCGGGCTAACCCCGTTAAACAGCTACGAAAACCGCGTCTATCAATTCCAGGACGAGGATCGTCAGCGCTTCGTCGTAAAGTTCTATCGTCCAGAACGCTGGTCCGCAGAACAAATTCAGGAAGAGCATCAGTTTGCTCACGATCTGCTGGATGACGATGTTCCCGTTGCCGCGCCGCTAAAATTCAATAATCAAACGCTCCTCACGCACGAAGGGTTTTACTACGCTGTATTCCCGAGCCTGGGTGGCCGCCAGTTTGAAGCGGATAATATCGATCAGATGGAGTGGGTTGCCCGCTATCTTGGGCGCATACACCAGACGGGACGCAAAAAAGTCTTTATTGCCCGCCCGACTATCGGAATTCAGGAATACCTTCTTGAGCCACGCGAAATATTCGAAACGTCTGCCATGATCCCCACTGCGTTAAAGGATGATTTCCTCAACGCCACCGATAAGCTCATTGCAGCTGTTAAAACCTGCTGGCGTGACGATATTTCCGTCCTGCGCCTGCATGGCGATTGTCATGCCGGAAATATCCTCTGGCGTGATGGCCCGCTGTTTGTCGATCTCGATGATGCGCGTATGGGGCCCGCGGTTCAGGACCTGTGGATGCTGCTCAATGGCGACAAAGCCGAGCAACGCATGCAGCTTGAAACCATTATTGAAGCTTATGAAGAATTTAACCCGTTTAATTCAGACGAAATTGCCCTGATTGAGCCTTTACGTGCGATGCGTTTTGTTTATTATCTCGCATGGTTAATCAGGCGTTGGGACGATCCCGCATTTCCCCGGAATTTCCCGTGGCTTACCGGAGAGGATTACTGGCGTAGCCAGATATCTACATTTACTGAGCAGGTCAAGGTTCTTCAGGAACCCCCTCTGCAATTAACGCCGATGTATTAATTGGACACACCCAGGAGAGAGTTAATCATGAAAAAAATTTGGCTGGCGCTGGCAGGTATGATTCTGGCATTTAGCGCTTCTGCTGCGCAGTTTACCGACGGCAAACAGTACACCACGCTGGACAAACCGGTCGCTGGCGAGCCACAGGTTCTGGAGTTTTTCTCGTTCTACTGCCCACACTGCTATCAGTTCGAGCAGGTGCTGCATGTTTCGGATAGCGTGAAGAAAAAGCTGCCAGAAGGCACCAAAATGACCAAGTACCACGTCGAGTTCCTGGGCCCATTGGGTAAAGACCTGACCCAGGCGTGGGCGGTTGCGATGGCACTGGGCGTGGAAGATAAGATCACTGCGCCAATGTTTGAAGCCGTACAGAAAACCCAGACCGTTCAGACCACTGCGGATATCCGTAAAGTGTTCGTTGATGCCGGCGTGAAAGGTGAAGAGTATGACGCTGCATGGAACAGCTTTGTGGTGAAATCTCTGGTTGCTCAGCAGGAAAAAGCGGCTGCTGACCTCCAGCTTCAGGGCGTTCCGGCGATGTTTGTTAACGGCAAATACCAGCTGAACATGCAGGGCATGGACACCAGCAGCATGGATATCTTCGTACAGCAGTATGCTGATACCGTGAAATACCTGGTTGAGAAGAAGTAATTTCGCTGATGTAAAAACGCCGGTCACTGACCGGCGTTTTTGTATAAAGATTTAATATTGTCTATCTGTTCGTCTTTCTCTTTCCAGAGCGTATTAAGCCACTGCTGGAAACGACGCTTGAAACTCTTATCGTTAACGTAATCACCGTGCAGCCCGGCATCTATCGGGACCAGATCGACACGCACAACAATGCGCGTCAGTTTGCCGCTGAGCATATCGTAGAACGGCGTCTTATCGTTTTCCGGATAGCAGAGCGTGACGTTCAGGAGTTTATCGAACTGCGATCCCAGCACGTTAAGCGCCATCGCAATACCCGCAGCCTTTGGCGGCAGCAAGTGCTGGTAAGGAGAGCGGGTTTGTTGGTGCTTCTCCTCCGTAAATCGGGAGCCTTCAACAAAGTTTACGATGGTCGTAGGATGCGCGCGAAACTTTTCGCAGGAACGGCGTGTGGTCTCCACATCTTTGCCGCGACGCTCGGGATGACGAATCAAATAGCTGCGCGAATAGCGTTTCATAAACGGCATATCAAGCGCCCAGCAGGCCAGCCCGATAAAAGGCACCCAGGCGAGCTGCTGTTTCAGAAAGTATTTGTTCATCGGGATCTGTTTGCGAAAAAGTACGCATAACACCACGATGTCCGCCCAGCTGTGGTGATTGCAAATCAGCAGATACCAGTTCTTCTTGCTAAGACTCTCCAGCCCTTTGATATCCCACTTCAGATGCGGGTTCAGGCACAGCAGGATCGCCAGTCCTTCGCACCAGCAGTACATCATGAAATTACAAAATGCGGACACGGCTCGCCACACCACAGGGACAGGCAACAGCAGTTTAACGATCCCGGCGATAATGATCGGCACAGAGCAGGCGACAGTCACCAGGATAGTTAAAATGATGCTTAACAGTAATGTTATTGCAGCGAGCAATCTCGACATGATGAGCTTTTTCAAATGGTTAGCTGTAAGTGAGCGGCCGGCTATTCGACGCTGGGCGCTGATTTTACCAGAAAACGGACAAATTAATGGCGCTTTCATGTGATGATTTGGCCGCTTTTACCCTGCCGTAGACGATTTCACTGTGATTCCGCGCTTATCAAGGCTTATATCCACATAGACTAAATTGCCATCGGTTGGCCATATAGATAAGATCTAAGGTGATAACAGCATGATAATTAAGATCTAAAAATTAACTCATATGTATTTTTTACGTCTGTTATTCATATGAAGTGAAAATATGCACAAACTTATCCACAGTTTGATTTTTGCGAGCGATCCTCACGATCGCAAAATCTTTTCCTGTATCTGGTGCTAATACCTGATGTTTTCATCCTTCTGTGGCATCCTTTACCCATAAATTGATTAAAGGCACGGACATTATGGTTCAGATCCCAGAAAACCCTCTTATTCTCGTCGATGGCTCTTCTTACCTGTATCGGGCATACCATGCGTTTCCTCCTCTGACCAATAGCGCAGGGGAACCTACCGGCGCAATGTACGGCGTGCTGAACATGCTGCGCAGCCTGATCCTTCAGTATCAGCCAACCCATGCGGCTGTAGTCTTTGATGCGAAAGGTAAAACTTTCCGCGATGAGCTGTTTGAGCATTACAAATCTCACCGTCCGCCAATGCCTGACGATCTGCGTGCGCAGATTGAGCCGCTGCATACCATGGTAAAAGCGATGGGGCTGCCGCTGCTGGCCGTCTCTGGCGTTGAGGCTGATGACGTTATCGGCACGCTGGCGCGTGAAGCAGAAAAGATGGGGCGTCCTGTGCTGATCAGCACCGGTGATAAAGATATGGCGCAACTGGTGACGCCAGGCATCACCCTGATTAACACCATGACCAACACCATTCTGGGGCCAGAAGAAGTGGTCACAAAGTATGGCGTGCCGCCTGAGCTGATTATCGACTTCCTCGCGTTGATGGGCGATTCCTCGGATAACATCCCGGGTGTCCCTGGCGTCGGTGAAAAAACCGCGCAGGCGCTGCTCCAGGGGCTAGGTGGTCTGGATACGCTCTACGCGGAGCCAGACAAAATCGCAGGGCTCTCCTTCCGTGGCGCAAAAACCATGGCCGGAAAACTGGAAGAGAACAAAGAGGTGGCTTATCTCTCCTATAAGCTGGCCACAATCAAAACCGATGTCGAACTGGAGCTGGGCTGTGAGCAGCTTGAAGTGCAACAGCCTTCCGCTGACGATCTGCTGAGCCTGTTTAAGAAATACGAATTCAAGCGCTGGACCGCTGACGTGGAAGCCGGTAAATGGCTGCAGGCGAAAGGGGCTAAACCTGCTGCAAAGCCGAAGGAGACAATCGTCGTTGACGCAGAAGAGCAGGCGGAAGAAGAAGCCGTGGCGCTTTCCTTCGACAACTACGAAACCATTCTTGAAGAGTCACGGCTGATCGCCTGGATCGATAAACTGAAAAAGGCGCCGGTCTTCGCCTTTGATACCGAAACCGACAGCCTCGATAACATCTCTGCCAATATGGTTGGCCTGTCATTTGCGACAGAGCCGGGTATTGCCGCCTACGTCCCTGTGGCGCACGATTACCTGGATGCGCCGGAGCAGATCTCCCGTGAACGCGTGCTCGAACTGCTGAAGCCGATCCTGGAAGACGAAAAGGCGCTCAAGGTCGGGCAAAACCTCAAGTACGACCGCGGCATTCTGCAAAATTACGGCATTGAACTGCGCGGGATTGCCTTCGATACCATGCTTGAATCCTACATTCTGGACAGCGTCGCGGGCCGCCATGATATGGATTCCTTATCTGACCGCTGGCTCAAGCACAAAACGATCACCTTTGAAGAGATTGCCGGTAAAGGGAAAAATCAGCTCACCTTTAACCAGATTGCTCTGGAAGAAGCGGGGCGCTACGCGGCGGAAGACGCTGATGTCACGCTGCAGCTGCACCTGAAGATGTGGCCAAAACTGCAGAAGCATGAAGGTCCGCTGAACGTGTTCCAGCATATCGAGATGCCGCTGGTGCCCGTGCTATCCCGCATTGAACGCAACGGCGTGAAGATTGACCCAACGGTGCTGCATAACCACTCCGGGGAGCTGGCGCAGCGTTTGACCGAGCTCGAGCAAAAAGCGCATGAGCTTGCAGGCGAGCCGTTTAACCTCTCTTCACCGAAGCAGCTGCAAACCATTCTGTTTGAAAAGCAGGGCATCAAGCCGCTGAAGAAAACCCCTGGCGGCGCACCGTCAACCTCTGAAGAGGTGCTGGAAGAGCTGGCGCTGGATTACCCGCTGCCAAAAGTGATTCTGCAGTACCGAGGCCTCGCGAAGCTGAAGTCTACCTACACCGACAAGCTCCCGCTGATGATCAACCCGAAAACGGGTCGTGTGCACACGTCGTACCATCAGGCTGTTGCGGCGACCGGTCGTCTCTCATCAACCGACCCCAACCTGCAGAACATCCCGGTACGTAACGAAGAAGGCCGCCGTATTCGCCAGGCTTTCATCGCACCAGAGGATTATCTGATTGTCTCTGCTGACTACTCGCAAATCGAACTGCGCATTATGGCGCATCTGTCCCGCGACAAAGGCCTCCTGACCGCGTTTGCCGAAGGAAAGGATATCCACCGGGCAACCGCGGCGGAAGTCTTCGGCTTGCCGCTGGACAGCGTGACCAACGAGCAGCGCCGCAGTGCTAAGGCGATCAACTTCGGTCTGATTTACGGCATGAGCGCATTTGGTCTTTCGCGCCAGCTCAACATTCCACGCAAAGAGTCGCAGAAGTATATGGATCTCTATTTCGAGCGTTATCCGGGGGTGTTGGAATATATGGAACGCACCCGCGCGCAGGCGAAGGAAAAAGGTTACGTCGAAACCCTGGATGGCCGCCGTCTCTACCTACCGGACATCAAATCCAGCAACGCGGCGCGTCGCGCTGGCGCAGAGCGTGCGGCGATCAACGCCCCGATGCAGGGTACCGCGGCGGACATTATTAAGCGTGCAATGATCGCCGTTGATGCCTGGCTGGAAAAAGAGAAGCCTCGCGTGAAAATGATCATGCAGGTACACGATGAACTGGTATTTGAAGTGCACAAAGACGACCTCGACGCCGTGTCGAAGAAGATCCACGAACTGATGGAAAGCAGCATGACGCTCGACGTGCCGTTGCTGGTGGAAGTGGGAAGTGGAGAAAACTGGGATCAGGCTCACTAACGGTTCTTCGCATAACGCGCTTTTTATGTAAGTTTGCAACATAACAACGCGCGTTTTGTGACAATCATTAGAATTCCCTATGTAAAGAATGAAAAAAAACTACAAAAAGTGCTTTTTCTGCAGCACAAAAAGGGGTAGAGTTGTCGGCGTAGGGTACAGAGGTAAGATGTTCTATCTTTCAGACCTTTTACTTCACGTAATCGGATTTGGCTGAATATTTTAGCCGCCCCAGTCAGTAATGACTGGGGCGTTTTTTATTGCGGCAAAGAAAAATTCAGGCAAAAAAAACGCGGCTATCGCCGCGCTCCGTATTACTCTTCTTCCGCTTCCGTCGCGGGTTCCAGCTCGCTAAACCAGGTATCGAGCTTCTGACGCAGCTTGTCCACGCCCTGCTTTTTCAGCGAGGAGAACGGCTCAACCTGCACATCACCGTTGAACGCCAGCACCGCTTCGCGAACCATATTCACCTGCGCTTTGCGCGCGCCGCTCGCCAGCTTATCGGCTTTCGTCAGCAGCACCAGCACGGCGATATCGCTTGCTACAGCCCAGTCGATCATCTGCTGATCCAGATCTTTCAGGGGATGGCGAATATCCATCAGCACCACCAGACCTTTCAGACACAGGCGTTTTTCCAGGTATTCACCCAGCGCACGCTGCCACTTGATTTTCATCTCTTCCGGTACCTGCGCGTAACCGTAGCCCGGTAAGTCGACCAGGCGTTTGCCCTCTGCGACTTCAAACAGGTTGATCAGCTGGGTACGGCCAGGTGTTTTTGAGGTGCGCGCCAGGCTCTTCTGATTGGTCAGCGTATTCAGGGCGCTGGATTTCCCCGCATTGGAGCGGCCAGCAAATGCCACTTCAATACCGGTATCAGAAGGAAGGTGGCGAATATCGGGCGCACTGGTGACAAAATGCGTCTGTTGGTAGTTCCAGGTAGTCACGTGGTCGTCTCCAAAATCGTAATCTGAAGGGGATTATACCCGAATGCAGGCAAAAGGCTTTTCTGATTGCTATGAGCAGTAGACGAATGCCACAACCGGTGTGAGAGATCGGCCAGTAATGCTATGCGAGATTTCAGAGAATTCGCAGGCGTAAAAAAATTCAAACTGTTTTAAATCATAAGCTTATTTCCAGGTAATTATCTGAAAATCCCTCTTTGTACCGTTTCGTTGCTTGTTAGTTTAACTGAACAAGGTAAAGTGTGCGTCAGGGCGAGGAAGCCAACAGGAAATCGACTTAAGGATGAGGGTCAGGAGCGCCAGGAGGCGAAGACGCAGGATTGTCAGGATGACCAGCGCCTGGAGGCGTTTTAAAAGGAAATGGAACCGTATCACGGACGGTATTAGCCAAGGGATAAACAGGGTTTGTTGTTGGCAAACACGGAATGTCTGACCCGCTAAGGGTTGTGAGTCAGGAAAAAAGGCGACAGATTGCTCTGTCGCCTTTTTTCTTTGCTTGCTTTCTGCTAGATTTCGCCGCAATTCTATACTGAAGAAAACGACTTAAAGATAAAACATCATGAAAAAACCAACCTCCGCTGCAGGCGCGAAACGCCCTGTAAAAGCACGCCGCAAAACGCGCGAAGAACTGAACCAGGAAGCGCGCGATCGCAAACGCGATAAAAAACATCGCGGTCATGCTGCGGGTAGCCGTGCCAACGGTGGTGGTGCAGCGGGTGCTTCTGCGAAAGGCAAACAGCAGAAAGACCCTCGTATCGGCAGTAAAACTCCCATTCCACTGGGCGTGACAGACACCCCGGTCACTAAGCAGCACAAACCAAAGAGCGAGAAACCTATGCTTTCACCGCAGGCTGAGCTGGATTTGCTGGAGAACGATGAGCGCCTGGACGCGCTGCTGGAACGTCTTGAAGAGGGTGAAACCCTGACCGCTGAAGAGCAGTCATGGGTGGATGCCAAACTGGATCGTATCGATGAACTGATGCAGAAGCTGGGCCTGTCATACGACGATGACGAAGATGAAGAAGAAGACGAGAAGCAGGAAGATATGATGCGTCTTCTGAAGGGTGGAAACTAACATTTGCACCCGGCAGGCACGATAGTCCTGCTTATAACCCTTCCGGTTATATGTTATCTGGTGTGGTTATTCGTTAAACTACGGCGGTTGTCGCGGCGACAGAAGTGGCTGCGCACCCGAATGATGGCCCGCGATGGGGCCAGAACGGGCCGCCGTATACGAACGCGACACCAACGGAAGGAGTGAGCATGTCAGCACCAACTATCGACTGGGATTTGGCCCTAATCCAGAAATATAACTATTCCGGGCCGCGTTATACGTCATACCCCACCGCGCTGGAGTTCTCCGATGCCTTCGGCGAGGCTGATTTCCAGCAGGCTGTCGCGCGCTATCCTGAGCGTCCGCTTTCGCTCTACGTCCATATTCCGTTCTGCCACAAGCTCTGCTACTTCTGCGGGTGCAATAAAATCGTTACCCGTCAGCAGCACAAAGCCGACCAGTATCTTGATGCGCTCGAACAAGAAATTGTGCATCGCTCGCCGCTGTTTGCTGGCCGTCACGTCAGCCAGCTTCACTGGGGCGGCGGTACGCCAACCTATCTGAATAAAGCGCAAATAAGCCGCCTGATGACCCTGCTGCGCGGCAATTTCAGTTTTAACGCCGACGCTGAAATCTCGATCGAAGTCGATCCGCGTGAAATTGATCTCGATGTACTGGATCACTTACGCGCCGAAGGCTTCAATCGTCTGAGCATGGGCGTGCAGGATTTCAATAAAGAGGTTCAGCGTCTGGTGAACCGCGAGCAGGACGAAGAATTTATCTTTGCCTTACTCAATCACGCGCGTGAGATTGGTTTCACCTCGACCAATATTGACCTGATATACGGCCTGCCAAAGCAGACGCCGGAAAGCTTCGCCTTCACCCTGAAGCGCGTGGCCGAACTCAACCCGGACCGCCTGAGCGTCTTTAACTATGCGCATCTGCCGACGCTCTTTGCCGCTCAGCGCAAAATAAAAGATGCCGATCTTCCTTCTGCCCAGCAGAAGCTGGATATCCTGCAGGAAACCATCACCTCGCTGACCGAAACCGGCTATCAGTTTATCGGGATGGATCACTTTGCCCGTCCGGATGACGAGCTGGCGATTGCGCAGCATGAAGGCGTTCTGCACCGAAACTTCCAGGGCTACACAACCCAGGGCGATACCGATTTGCTGGGGATGGGCGTCTCCGCTATCAGCATGATTGGCGACTGCTACGCGCAGAACCAGAAAGAGCTGAAGCTTTACTACCAGCAGGTTGATGAAACGGGCAACGCGCTGTGGCGCGGCATTGCGTTAACGCGCGACGACTGCATCCGGCGCGATGTGATTAAGGCGCTAATTTGCAACTTCCGTCTCGATTTCAGCGACGTTGAGTCGCAGTGGGATCTTCATTTCAGCGATTATTTTGCGGAAGACCTGAAGCTGATTGCACCGCTGGCGAAAGACGGGCTGGTGGATGTGTCGGAGAACGCGATTGAGGTCACGCCGAAAGGGCGTCTGTTGATCCGTAATATCTGCATGTGCTTTGACGCGTATCTGCGTCAGAAAGCGCGACTGCAGCAGTTCTCGCGGGTGATTTAAGGCGCATTGCCAAAAGCACTAAACGTAGGCCGGGTAAGGCGAAGCCGCCACCCGGCTTTTACGTTCAACTCGCTAGCTAAACAGCCCAACCAGCGCCGCACACAACATAGCCGCAACGGCTGTTTGTGGCGTGTGGCTTTCAGCGGCTCCGCTAGAGAGCATATTCACGATTGTTTCCAGCATGATGTTCACCCCCAATTTCCGGGCACGATCATACAAAACTCATCGGAACAGTAAAGCGCAAAATAACGGCAATTTGCGCTCAATTAATAACCTTTACACAGCGGCGTGCGATCACTCCATTCCCAGCTCTTTAAGCTTGCGCGTCAGGGTATTACGTCCCCATCCCAGCAGGCGAGCGGCTTCCTGCTTATGACCCTGCGTATGGCGAAGCGCGGTGGTTAACAGCGTACGCTCCATCTCTGGCTGAGCTTCAGACAGCAGGTTTTGATGACCGGAACGCAGCGCGCGGTCGGCCCACTGCGCCAGCAGCGTCGCCCAGCTGTCCGGCAGCGCGTGCCCGGTACTGCTTTCAGGCGCGGTTGCTTCAAACAGCTCGGCCGGTAAATCCTGAATCAGCACTTCCTGCCCGGCGGCCATCACGGTTAACCAGCGACAGGTGTTTTCCAGCTGACGCACGTTGCCCGGCCACGCCAGACGCGTCAGAGCGGCATCGGTTTCCGGGTGAAGCTGCTTGGCTTCCACACCCAGCTCGCGGGCGGCCACCTGCAGGAAATGACGTGCCAGGCGGGGAATATCTTCCCGACGCTCACGCAGCGGCGGCAGATGAACGCGGATGACGTTCAGACGGTGGAATAAATCCTCACGGAATTTTCCTTCCTGCACGCGTTGTTCCAGGTTCTGGTGGGTCGCGGCGATAATACGCACGTCCACCTTCACCGGCGCATAGCCGCCCACGCGATAAAACTGCCCGTCGGCCAGCACGCGCAGCAGGCGGGTCTGGACATCCAGCGGCATATCGCCGATCTCATCCAGAAACAGCGTACCGCCGTCGGCCTGTTCAAACCGCCCCTGGCGAATGGTATTGGCGCCGGTGAATGCCCCTTTTTCATGGCCGAACAGTTCGGACTCAATCAAATCCTTCGGGATCGCCGCCATATTCAGGGCGATGAACGGCGCTTTTGCCCGCGGGCTGTGGCGGTGCAATGCATGCGCCACAAGCTCTTTACCGGTTCCCGACTCACCGTTAATCAATACGCTGATGGACGAGCGGGATAAACGACCAATAATGCGAAACACGTCCTGCATCGCCGGCGCTTCACCGATAATGTCTGTGGTTGGCCCAAAATCGGGCGCGTGGCGCGGCTGTTGCTGCTCCTGATAATGGCTAATCGCGCGCTCAACCAGCGCCACCGCTTCGTCGATATCAAAGGGTTTGGGCAGATAATCGAATGCCCCTTGCTGATAGGCGCTCACTGCGGCATCCAGATCGGAGTGCGCGGTCATTATGATGACCGGAAGCATAGGGTGGCGTTGTTTGATCTGCTTTAACAGCGCCAGCCCGTCCATGCCCGGCATACGAATATCCGAAAGCAGAACATCTGGCGTTTTGGTGGTGAGTGCGTCGAGCACTTCGCTGCCGCTCTCAAACGTCGTGCAGCTTAATCCTGCCCCTGTGAGCGCGCGTTCAAGCACCCAACGGATGGAGCTATCGTCATCGACTACCCAGACTATCCCTCGTTGCATAAACGTCACCTTTATTTTTTAATCGGCAGGAAAACCGAAAACTCGGTATGTCCCGGCCAACTGGTAAATTCAATTTTCCCGGAGTGTTGATCGATCAAACTGCGGGCAATGGATAAGCCCAGGCCGGTTCCGCCTTGGCGACCGCTTACCATCGGGTAGAACAGGGTGTCCTGCAAATGCGATGGAATGCCGGGCCCGTTATCCTCAACGTCGATTCGGGCGGCCAGCCGGTAGCGCACGCCGTGTAACGTGAGCTGGAAGGCGGTGCGGGTGCGTAAAATAATCTCACCGCCTTCAGGCCCCAGCGCCTGCAGGGCATTACGCACAATATTCAACAGGACCTGCTCAATCTGGTCCGGGTCATGGGCCAGTTCCGGCAGGCTTGGGTCGTAATCACGTACCAGCGTGACGTTCTCTGGCAGCTCCATTGAGACGAGCTTCACCACCCGCTCAGCCACTTTATGGATGCTTTCTGTGACGTGCATTCCCGGCTGCTGTGGCCCAAGAAGACGGTCTACCAGATTCCGCAGACGGTCCGCCTGCTCAATGATGACGTTGGTATACTCCGCCAGCGCGGGATCGGGCAGCGCTTTGGTCAGAAGCTGCGCCGCGCCGCGTAATCCACCCAGCGGGTTTTTGATTTCATGCGCCAGACCGCGCACCAGATCACGGGCGGCAATCTGCTGCGCATGCTGAAGCTGCTCCTGGCTCAGTCGACGCTGATTATCCATCGGCGCCATTTCCAGCAGGATCAGACCTTCGGGAAGCCGTTGCGCGGTTAACGACAGAATGTGCGAGCGCCCGTCGATCACCAGCGTGACTTCGTTATCGGTAAACCCCTGGCCAGCCTGCAAACTTTCCTGCATCAGGCCAATATTCAGCGAAAAATAGCTCAGGAGTTCAGGAAGCGGGGTACCGAACAGTTTACGTGCGCTTTGGGCGAGCAGCTGCTGCGCGGCCGGGTTGGCGTAATGAACGGCCAGCTCGTCATCGACCAGCAATATGCTGTTAATCAAAGAATTGAGGATCTGCCCAGCATCGGGCAGCGTGCCAGTTGCCATTCAGCAGTCTCCTGGAGTCGTTTGCACTAATTTAGTGCAGTATAGCGTTTTCGGCGTAAAAAGCGCGTGAGATCAGGTTGTTGGTGGAGAAAAAAGCCCATCCGGAGATGGGCTAAAAGTTTCCACGGCAACTACCCCCGGCGTTTATCACGCCGGGTAAAACAACTTTTATTAAACGCTGTAGTACAGTTCGAACTCAACCGGGTGTGGAGTCATACGCACGCGGTCGTTCTCTTCCATACGCAGGGCGATGTAGGCATCGATAGCGTCGTCAGTGAATACGCCACCTGCAGTCAGGAACTCGCGGTCTGCGTCCAGCGCCTGCAGGGCTTCTTCCAGAGAGCCAGCAACCTGTGGGATCTCTTTCGCTTCTTCTGGCGGCAGGTCGTACAGGTTTTTGTCCATCGCTTCGCCCGGGTGGATCTTGTTCTTGATACCGTCCAGACCGGCCATCAGCAGTGCTGCGAAGCACAGGTATGGGTTAGCCGCTGGGTCCGGGAAGCGAACTTCGATACGACGCGCTTTAGGAGAAGCCACCACCGGAATACGGATAGAAGCAGAACGGTTACGTGCAGAGTAGGCCAGCATCACTGGCGCTTCGTAGCCCGGGACCAGACGCTTGTAGGAGTTCGTGGTTGGGTTCGCCAGGGCGTTGATCGCTTTAGCGTGTTTGATAACACCACCGATGTAATACAGCGCCTGCTCGGACAGACCGGCATATTTGTCGCCAGAGAACAGGTTGGTACCGTTCTTGGACAGAGACATGTGGCAGTGCATACCGGAACCGTTATCGCCAAACATTGGTTTTGGCATGAAGGTCGCGGTTTTACCGAAACGGTGCGCAACGTTGTGCACAACGTATTTGTAGATCTGAATTTCGTCCGCTTTTTTGGTCATGGTGTTGAAGCGGGTTGCCACTTCGTTCTGACCAGCAGTCGCCACTTCGTGGTGGTGAGCTTCAACAACCAGGCCCATCTCTTCCATCACCAGACACATGGTGGAACGGATGTCCTGTGCAGAGTCGACCGGAGGAACCGGGAAGTAACCGCCTTTCACGCCAGGACGGTGACCTTTGTTACCGCCTTCGTATTTGGTGGAAGAGTTCCATGCACCTTCGATGTCGTCGATAGCCACGTGGGAGCCAGAAATAGAGGCACCGAAGCGGATGTCATCGAACAGGAAGAATTCTGGCTCTGGCCCGAACAGAACGGTGTCTGCGATGCCGGTAGAACGCAGGTACTCTTCAGCGCGTTTCGCGATAGAACGTGGGTCGCGGTCGTAGCCCTGCAGCGTGCCTGGCTCGAGGATGTCGCAACGGATGATCAGGGTTGGTTCTTCGAAGAACGGATCAATGACCGCAGTGGTCGCGTCTGGCATCAGAACCATGTCGGATTCGTTAATGCCTTTCCAGCCACCAATGGAGGAGCCGTCAAACATTTTGCCTTCTTCAAAGAATTCGGCGTTCACCTGATGAGCAGGGATTGTGACGTGCTGTTCTTTACCTTTGGTATCGGTGAAGCGCAGATCAACAAACTTCACTTCATGTTCGTTCAGCATCGTCAAAACGTGTTCAGCGGACATACTTAACTCTCCAGATTGGTCATTGTCGTCGTGGTAACGAGGTCTTCAATTTCTGTTTGTACTGGCTGGTGCCATGTATTTTTTATAAAGCGAAATCTGTGCCAACTTTTAAATCACCCCAAAAAGGCGTTATCATGCGCACCATAGTGCAAAAGGGCTGCACCACAATGGATTTGTTGCACCAGTATAGTGCTTCAATGTGAACATTGAGCACTATATTGGTGCAATTTACGTTAAAGTGCCCTTTTACCGCTCCGTGAAAGCGATCACAAAGCATCTCTGCGATACTTGTTTGCGGGGGATGTTTGTGATCCTGTTTTGTAGTGCGATTAATCCGTGTACAATAACGCGCTATTTCTAAATGCCTGAGGCAAAGTTGTGATCGAAAATTTGCGTAACATCGCCATCATCGCGCACGTAGACCATGGTAAAACTACCCTGGTTGACAAGCTGCTGCAGCAATCCGGTACGTTTGATGCGCGTGCCGAAACCCAAGAACGCGTGATGGACTCCAACGATTTGGAGAAAGAGCGTGGGATTACCATCCTCGCGAAAAACACCGCGATTAAATGGAATGACTACCGTATCAACATCGTTGATACCCCAGGGCACGCCGACTTCGGTGGCGAAGTTGAACGTGTAATGTCCATGGTAGACTCCGTTCTGCTGGTCGTTGACGCAATGGATGGCCCAATGCCACAGACGCGCTTCGTGACCAAAAAAGCTTTTGCCCATGGTCTGAAGCCAATCGTTGTTATCAACAAAGTTGACCGCCCTGGCGCGCGTCCTGACTGGGTTGTTGACCAGGTCTTCGACCTGTTCGTTAACCTCGATGCGACCGACGAGCAGCTGGACTTCCCTATCGTTTACGCATCTGCGCTGAACGGTATCGCAGGTCTGGACCACGAAGACATGGCTGAAGACATGACCCCGCTATATCAGGCGATTGTTGACCGTGTTCCTGCACCAAACGTCGATCTCGACGGCACCCTGCAGATGCAGATCTCTCAGCTCGACTACAACAACTACGTTGGCGTAATCGGCATTGGTCGTATCAAGCGCGGTAAAGTGAAGCCTAACCAGCAGGTTACTATCATCGATAGCGAAGGCAAAACCCGTAACGGTAAAGTCGGTAAAGTACTGACTCACCTGGGTCTTGAGCGTATCGAGAGTGACGTTGCGGAAGCGGGCGACATCATCGCTATCACCGGTCTGGGTGAACTGAACATCTCCGACACCATCTGCGATCCGCAGAATGTCGAAGCGCTGCCAGCCCTGTCCGTTGATGAACCAACCGTATCCATGTTCTTCAACGTCAACACCTCTCCGTTCTGTGGTAAAGAAGGTAAATTCGTTACCTCTCGTCAGATCCTTGACCGCCTGAACAAAGAGCTGGTGCACAACGTTGCGCTGCGCGTTGAAGAAACCGAAGATGCTGATGCATTCCGCGTTTCTGGTCGTGGTGAGCTGCACCTGTCTGTTCTGATTGAGAACATGCGTCGTGAAGGTTTCGAAATGGCGGTTTCCCGTCCGAAAGTAATCTTCCGCGAGATCGATGGCCGTAAACAAGAGCCATTCGAAAACGTAACGCTGGACGTTGAAGAGCAGCATCAGGGTTCTGTGATGCAGGCTCTGGGTGAGCGTAAAGGCGACCTGAAAAACATGAATCCAGATGGCAAAGGCCGCGTACGTCTCGACTACGTGATCCCAAGCCGTGGCCTGATCGGCTTCCGTTCTGAGTTCATGACCATGACCTCCGGTACCGGCCTGCTGTACTCCACCTTCAGCCACTACGACGACGTTCGTCCGGGCGAAGTGGGCCAGCGTAACAACGGCGTACTGATCTCCAACGGTCAGGGTAAAGCTGTTGCGTTTGCGCTGTTCGGTCTGCAGGATCGCGGTAAGCTGTTCCTGGGTCACGGTGCTGAAGTTTATGAAGGCCAGATCATCGGTATTCACAGTCGTTCTAACGACCTGACCGTAAACTGCCTGACCGGTAAGAAACTGACCAACATGCGTGCGTCCGGTACTGACGAAGCAACGGTTCTGGTTCCACCGATCAAGATGACTCTGGAGCAGGCTCTGGAATTCATCGATGATGACGAACTGGTAGAAGTGACTCCACAGTCAATTCGTATCCGTAAACGTCACCTGACCGAGAACGATCGTAAACGTGCTATGCGCGGTGCGAAAGAAGACTAATACAGGTTAGCGTTAACGCTGTCATGTATGTAAAAAGCCGCTGAGCGATCAGCGGCTTTTTTATTAGAACGAATACCGTAATCCTAAGCGAATGCGATACTGCTCCCGGTTGTAATCATTCCATCGGTCCAGCCACTGCAGTTCGAGGTACGGCAGCCAGTTTCTGTCGATCTTGTAGCTGAATTTATTGGTAATTTCCCAGTGATGGTCTTTGCCATTTTTGCTGTGGTAATCATTCACCCGCTGGAAAAAGTGCGGTTCAAAGGTGTAGAAAAACGCATCCGTCACTTTGAAATTCCAGTAGTTGGCAAATTCGTGCGTGTCGTTTTTATCCATCTGCCCGTTATAGTCCGGCGTATCGTAATTGTTATGGTTATAGCGATAGCGGAACGTCAGATTAAACCAGTCCGTAAATTTGTAGTTGGTATCTAAATAAACTGCGCCACCGGACCCTGCGCTGCTGTCGTTAATCAACCCACCGGGCTGGAAGGTGAGTTTGTCGGTCGGCTTAAAGAGCGGATACCACCCCTCGATTTCGTTATAGCTGTGCTTCAGCTCATCCCATTTGCCCACGTTATAGGCGTTGGTGAACATCAGGCCCGCGCCCATATCAAAGTTATATCCTGCGCGCAGGATCACCTCGTGCATCTCTGAGGCCGTATTGTAGGCTTCACGCGTTTCGACATAGGCCCCGGCAAATACCGGGCAGGACACAGACGACACGATCAGTACAGTGATGATTCTTTTCATAATTTGTCCATGTATCAGGTACAGAAAGGCCTCCCTCCTGATTAACAGGAAGGAAAGAATGGCCGGATTTATTGTTATAAAGTGACTGCTGACGCTTTATTGTTGGTGGTTATCTCAGGGGTATTCGCTGATTGTTTTTTCCGTTTTCCAATCTCCTCGATAATAAAGGCGAAGCGCGCTTCGTTGAGTTTATAAAACAGCCCCATGGTCACGGCAGCAACAATCGCCAGACCGCACGGCCACAGGAAAATAAGCTGACGCAGACCAAGCAGCGTGCCCGCGCTCTGCACGGCATGGGGAACGTAGCCAATCTGGGTTAGCATAATCCCGGGCAGGAAACCGGCGAGCGCCGCAGAGATTTTGCGCGAGAAGGTGTAGCCGGTATACACCGACCCTTCGGCGCGGATGCCGGTTTTCCACTCGCCGTAATCGACGGTATCCGGCACCAGCGCCCAGTTCAGGCTGTTCACAAACGCGGTGCCGAAAAAGGCCATGCAGGAAAAAAGCACGAACAGCAGGGAACTGGTTCCCCAGAAAAAGTTGAGCACGTCGCCCACCGCCCACAGCGCCAGACCGCCGAGATAAACCGGCTTCTTGCCAAAACGCTTAACCGAGCCGGGCACCAAAAACACGCCAACCAGAATGCAGCCCATGCTGAAGAATCCCATCCACGACAGCAAATGGAGATCGTTCAGCACGTACTGGGTGTAATAGACCTGAATCGCCAGCTTGATGTTGAAGGCGGCGAGGGTACACAGGTTGGCGATACACAGCACCAGTAGCGGCGGATTGCGGAAAATCGCGCAGAACGATTTCAGAATGCCGGGCTTATGGTGATCGGGCGTAAGCTCCACGTAGCGTTCTTTCACGCCGCTGTAGCACCACCACATGCAGAACAGGCCGCCGGTAACGAACACCAGCGCGGCCACCAGATAGCCCTGGGAGGGTTGGCTGATGAACAGCGCCTGAATGGGCATAAAGCCGACGGTGCAGAGCATCAGTCCCACCGTTGCGCCACCCTGACGCCACGCCGCAAGCTGCGCGCGCTCGTTCGGGTTTTTGGTGATGGCCGGGACCATCGCACCGTAGGCGCAGTTCATCAGGCTATAGCAGAGGCCAAACATCATAAAGAGCACGGTGGCGAGAGCCGTTTTCACCGTCAGGCTAAAGTCGTTGGCCATAAACTGCGCCGTTGCCACCAGCGCCACCGGGACGGAGGCGTAAAGAATGAATGGCCGGAATTTCCCCCTCGCGCCGATGTTACGCCGGGAGTCGAGCAGCACGCCGGTCAGCATATCGGTCAACGCGGTAAAGAACTTAGCCACCAGGAAAATAATGCCGCCATAGAACGCCGGCATACCCAGCTCATCGGTGTAAAACTTTAGCAGATACAGCGTGCCAATACAGAGCATCAGGTTCGAGCCAAAATCGCCCATTCCGTAGGCGCACTTCTCTCGCAGGCTCAATTTTAGGGTTAACGGATCACTGTTATGTGTCATGGTCGATCCTCAGAGCGCCCAGTCGGGCGCTCTATCTCGTCATTTAGGCCGTACGTTTGCGCAGTTCGATCTCTTCAACAATGCGCACATACATCTTCTCGTTGAGGTTATAGAAGCAGCCCATCGCCACGATGGTGATGACCGCCAGCAGGCTCGGATAGATAAATATCAGCTGCCGCAGCCCTTCAACCGTTCCGGCGGACTGCACCACGTTGGGTACATAGCCGATCTGCGTGAGCATGATCCCCGGGAAGAAGCCCGCCAGCGCCTGCGAGACCTTACGGAAGAAGGTAAAGCCGGTGTAGACCGTGCCTTCGGAGCGCACACCGGTGCGCCACTCGCCGTACTCCACGGTATCGGACACCAGCGCCCAGTTCAGGCTGTTAACGAACGCGGAGCCGAAGAACGCCAGGCAGGAGAACGCGACAAAGCTCACCGAGCCGCCGCCGAGGAAGTAGTTGAGCAGATCGCCCGCCACCCAAATCGTCAGCCCGCAGATGTAGACTTTTTTCTTGCCGAAGCGCCGGACCGCGCCGGGCATCATAAAGACGCCGATAAAAATACAGCCCATGCTGAAGAAGCCCATGTACGACAGCAGAATCGGGTCGTTCAGCACGTACTGCGTGTAGTAGACCTGAATGGCGAGCTTGACGTTAAAGGCGCCCAGCGTGCACAGGTTGGCGATGCACAGGATAAACAGCGGACGGTTCCCGGCGATGGCGCGAAACGACTGCAGCAGGCCCGGCTTTTGCGTCGGATTTGCAGGCTGTGTCTCGACGTAACGCTCGGTCACGCCCTTATAGCACCACCACATGAAGAACAGCCCGAACAGCGAGAAGAGGGTGGCGGCAAAGATATAGCCAAGCTGGTCATTGCCTTCAATCAAATTCATCACCGGAACAAAACCCACTGTACAGAGCAGCAGGCCCAGCGTCGCGCCGCCCTGGCGCCAGGCGGCCAGCGAGGCGCGCTCGTCCGGATTTTTGGTAATAGCCGGTACCATCGCGCCGTAGGAGCAGTTCATCATGCTGAAAAACAGGCCGTAAAGCATGAACAGCATCGTCGCCATCACCGTTTTACCGGTCATCTCAAACGGCGTGCCGACGAAGTTAGCAATCGCCAGCAGCGTCACCGGGAAGGCGGCATACAGTACGAACGGGCGGAATTTCCCTTTCGGGCCAATCTTGCGCCGGGAGTCGAGCATGATCCCGGTGCCCATATCGGTGAAGGCGGTAAAGAACTTCGCAATCAGGAAGATGATCCCGCCGTAGGTGCCCGGCAGCCCCAGCACGTCGGTATAAAACTTCAGCAAATAGAGCGTGCCGATATCCAGCAGGATGTTTGAGCCGAGATCGCCCATCCCGTAGGCGAGTTTTTCTTTAAACGGCAGGCGTAGGGTTGCCGGATCGGAAGTATGTTGACTCATTATTGTTCTCCGTCTGCCCGCAGGTTTCCCTGCGGGCGAGCCTTATCAGATATGACGTAAGGTGCTAAACAGATCTGCCCATTCGCTGTGCTGGCGGTAGAAGACCGGCGGCTTGCCGAGGGGGGCATCAACGGTCACGTCACCGCCCTGGCAGGTTTCCCCGGTCCACGCATTCACCCAGCTGTCCTGCGGCAGATAGAGCGACCAGTCGCGGCGACCCTCTTCATGAACAGGCGCCACCAGCAGGTCGCGGCCAAACAGGTACTGGTATTTCAGCGTGTAGGCGCGCGCGTCGTCCTCGTAGTGCAGGAACAGCGGACGCATCACCGGCAGGCCGCTTTTCGCGTTCTGCGCGACCGCGGCTTTGATGTACGGCTTCAGGGTGGTGAAGACGGAGGTCATGCGCGCGAAGTGCGCGATGGTTTCCGCGTCGCCGTCAAACTGCCAGTTGTCGCCGGGGCGGTTACCCTCATGGGTACGCATCATTGGCGTAAAGGCGCTGAAGTCGCACCACCGCAGCAGCAGCTCTTTGCTGCGTTTCATCTCGAACAGCGTGGTATAGCCGCCGATGTCGCTGTGGTGCAGGCCGTGACCGGTCATCGCCAGAGAAAGCGCGGCGGGCACCACCGATGCCAGACCGTCGTCAAGGCTCCAGTCGACGTTCTGATCCCCCGCCCACATCATCACCGAGTACTTCTGGCTGCCGGTGTAGCCCGCGCGCATGAAGAACAGGACCTCCCCGAGCTTGCCGGTTTCCTGAAGCGCTTCGTAATTACATTTAGCCCACAGGGCAGGCCAGGCGTTATGCATGATTTCTGCGCTGACGCCGTTGTGCAGGAAGGTATTGGTCGGCAGATATTCCCCGAAATCGGCCATCCAGCCGCCGCAGCCCAGCGCGATCAGGTTCTTTTTGATGACCTCTTTGTACCAGTCGTAGGCTGCCGGGTTGGTCAGGTCGATAACGCCCGCGTAGAACTCGCCGAACTCGACGTGGTAGTCCTTGCCGTCGGCGTTTTTGGTCAGATAGCCGCGCGTTGCCGCCTCTTCGCAGAGATCTTTATCGCTGGCGACGTACGGGTTGATATAGGAGAGGAACTGCACGCCTTCCTGTTTCCACTTCGCAATCCGCGTATCAAGCTGTGGATAAAGCTCACTGTTCCACTTCCAGTTCCACATCACGCGTTTTCCAAAGGAGGTCATGCGGATGCCGGACCAGTCCTGCGCCCAGATGCCGTTCACCTTCACGCCACCTTTGCGCATGATATCGAGCTTTTGCTGACACACCTCGGTGCCGCCCTGAATGCCCAGCGTCACGCCGTCGTAAACCCAGTCCGGTAGTTCAGGCTGACGCCCCAGCAGGCCGGTGAGCTTTTCCAGAAGATCGACGTAGGTTTCAGCACATTCGAAGCGCAGCGTGGCGTTATCTTCCCAGAACGCCAGCTCGTGGAAGTCCGGCGCGCTGAAGTCGAAGTTCATGTAGCAGCTGTTGTCCACGTGGCAGTAGTATTTCTGGGTGCTCACGAAGGTGGGCTGCGGGAAGAAGGTCCAGTAGTAGTCGCCGCCCGCATTCTCTTTGCAGTCGGCCTGCCAGGTCACGTAGGTCTGCTTGTTGCGACCCACGCCCTGCTCGCTGGTCCACAGCGGGAACGGCTTGCCGCGCAGATCGAAATACGAGAACTGCTCGCCGCAGCCGTAGATATGATCTTCCGGCTGCGCCGCCAGCCGCAACCAGATGCGGTTATGGCCGGGAGCATCGTTTTTAAGCTTCAGCTCAAGACGGCCATCCGCATCGACGCCCACCAGCAGCGTCGCGCTTACCGCATCGCCGCGGGTAAAGCGGATCGCCCAGCCCGCGCTTTGCTGCGTGACGGTCGCGTCCGTCAGGGCAATCTTTTCGTTGAGCTTGTCTTTGATGCTGAAGTTGCCGCGAAACATCTCGATATCCGCCTCGCCTGCGCCAATCCACAGGCAAGGGACATCCGCGGTGTGGGATAAAATCAGACGGTCCTGCCAGCGCAGGGTAAAGCCACTTTCGTTATTTTTCAGATCAATATTGTGTAGGGTACGCATAAACACTCCGTCTTTATTATTTGGCCAGGCTGTCCAGCAGACCAGCGGCTACGGCAGGCGCTAAGCCCGGTGCCAGCGGCAGGCGAGGGATCACCAGGCAGTGCAGCAGATGGTAAATATCCTGCTTGCCGTCCCAGACTTTGGTGGTCACTTCGTTATTGGTGTCCAGCTCCTGCCACCAGGAACCGTTTTCGTAATCCATCAGATACTTGATGCAGTAATCCCACCACTTCTGATACCAGGCCTCGTACTGCGCCTCGCCGGTCACGGTATAGAGGGCATAGGCCGTGCCCATCGCCTCGACGATTGGCCAGCGCACGCGTTCGCGCACGATAGGCTTGCCGTCCCAGCCCACGGAGTAGACAAATCCATCGGCTCCGTCGGGTGCCCAGGCGTCGCGGATGGTGGCGTGGAACAGGCCTTTTGCATCTTCCAGCAGCCATTCCGGCGGGGTTTCAAAGCGCGCTTCCAGCGCGGCGCGCAGGTGCAGCATCAGGCGGCCCCACTCAATCCAGTGCCCCGGCGTGCCGCCGTAGGCGCGGAAACGGTGGGCGGGGTTATCAATGTTGTAGTCGCGAATCGGATTCCAGCTGGTGTCGAAATGTTCGTTAACGCGGTACTCACCTTTTCGCGCCACGTCATGAATAATCACCGACGCGATGCGGAGGGCGCGGTCGAGCCATTTGCGGTCGTGGGTCACGTCATAAACAATCAGGAAGGCTTCTACGGCGTGCATGTTGGCGTTACCGCCACGGTAATCTTCCGTTTTGCTGAACGCTTCATCCCATGACTCCAGGCACATCTGCTCCTGTTCGCTCCAGAAGTAACGCTCAATCACCTCGATAGCATCGTCCAGCAGCCTGCGCGCCTGCGGATGGCCGGTGGTGACGGCGCTTGCCGCACCCAGCAGGACGAAGAAGTGCTGATAGCCCTGCTTGGAAGCGTCAATGACGCCCTCATCGTTAACGCAGGCGTACCAGCCGCCGTGCTGCTTGTCGCGCAGCGGGCCATTCAGGGCATTAATACCGTGCTCAACCAGCGCATACGCACCGGGACGCCCCATGTTCGCTGCCACCGCGTAAACGTGCAGCATACGAGCAGTGATCCACAGATGCGTACCCATATCGCTGCGTACCTGGCCGTTATTGCCCAGCCAGCCAAAACCGGTCGGTACGGCGGCGTTTTTACCGAAATCGAGAATGCGGTCGGTCTCTTGTTCGAGCCAGCGGTTGTGGCTCAGGGTGTTAAACCATTTCATGTTCGGGTCCTTTCTCAGCGGCGAGTCATCATTTCGTCGACGATCTCACCCAGACGCTGCAGTTTTGGTACTGCAATATCGCGGAGCATCAGCTCGGTGTCCGGCAGGCCAATCACCGATGACCAGACGGCGCGACCGGCTAAAAAGCCCGATGCACCCGCCTGCATCGCCACGTTCACGGCGCGCGGGAATAATTTATCGTCCACGCCGGAAGAGAGGATCACCCACGGCATGGCTATGTTCTCGTTCAGCTTCTGCGAGGCCGCCAGCAGCGCCTGCTGCGTGCCTTTTCCAAACAGCGGCATCTCCACTTTGTAGAGGTCGGCGCCGCTGTCGCCCAGCTCTTTGGCCGCGTCGATAATCGCCTGCTCGCGGTCAAACGCGGCGCCGCGACGCGGCGGACGTACAACCGGCTCGATAATGCTCAGTAGCCCGTTGTCGTGGCACAGCGTGTTGAACGCCTTCACCATCTCCAGACGCTGCTGCGGGTCTTCATCGCTGCGCCACAGCACCAGCAGCTTTAGCGCCTTGCCGCCATCGCGTTTGATCGCCTGTGCGTCGATGTTTTTGTCGATTACCACGCTGTCAACCGGAATACCATTCCCCGGAATAAACTCGTCGGCCGCCACAATCATCGCGCAGCTTTTGGCCACGGCCTGCTGCTCCACAATCTGGCGATAGCAGAACTGCTGGTCGACGAGAATGGCAGAGGCGTACGGCGACAGAATTTTCGCTGCGTTGACCTTAAAATCCGTCAGGTGCTGGTCGGTTACCGGCACCGGCGCGCCTGCGGCGGCAAACATCAGGCGCATCGCTTCGCGCTGATCCACGGCCAGCATCGCAAAACCGCCGGAAGGTCGGGTGATATCTTTCAGGGTGTACATCGTCATTCCTCAGTCCTTTCGTATCAGTGTTTTTTTTTCAGCCCGGCAGATGCGCGAACCTGTTCAAGAATGGCCGTCCAGTCTTCGCGCCCGCGCCCGGCGGCGCGTGCCTGGTTGTAAACTTCGCGGGAAGCCGCGCCCAGCGGCATCGGAACGTGGAGCTGGTTGGCCACGTCCAGGGCGATCCCCAGATCTTTATGCGCAAGGTCGATCATGAAGGCGGGCGAAAGATCGCCTTTCAGCACTTTGTTCGGCCAGGATGTCGTGAAGTGACCTTTACCCGCAGGCGTGCCGCTCATCACCTTGAGCGCCACGTCAAAGGAGAGGCCGAGCGCTTCGCACAGTACGGCTGCCTCTGCCGACAGGGCGTTCAGGGCGATGCTCATGTAGTTATTGATAAGCTTCACGCGAATGCCCATGCCCGGCCCGCCAGCGTTAATCAGCTCATTGCCCATCGCCATTAATACGGGGGTGGCTCGCTCAACCTGCTGCGCTGTGCCGCCAGCCAGCAGGAGCAGCGTGCCGGCGATGGCATGGTCAGAGGTGCGTCCGACGGGTGCGTCCATCAGGCTGAACCCGCGATCAGACATGTCGCGGATCAGCGCGTCGGTTTGCAGCGGATGAATGGTGGACATATCAATCACCAGCGCGTCGCGGGATAACCCCTCGCATACGCCGTGCTCGCCGAACAGAACGCTGCGCACCAGGTCGCCGTTTGGCAGCATGGTAATCACGAATTCGGCATCCGTTGCGGCCTGCGCTGGCGTTGCCGCCGCCCGCGCGCCGTTCTCTACCAGCGCCTGAACCGCCTGCGGGTTCACGTCAAAAACGTTAAGCTGATGGCCTTGCTTAAGCAGATTCTTCGCCATTGGCGCGCCCATCTGCCCTAAACCGATAAATGCGATTGCTGACATGCCTCTCTCCTGTCACATCGTGTCAATTTTTGCACGTTTTCGTTGTCTGTTTTTGATCGTATTTGTAATTTATAGTCAAAAAATTGACATTGGTCACTTTTTAAACATTTGATGAAATTAAAATGAAAGCATCAGAAATCGCAGAAGGAATCACCATGACTCGCATCGTTTGTGTCGGCATTACCGTGCTGGATCGCATCTGGTATCTCGCTGATTTACCGAAAGAAGGTGGGAAGTATGTCGCAAAAGACTATACGGAAGTTGGCGGCGGCCCGGCGGCAACGGCGGCTGTGGCGGCGGCAAAGCTGGGCGCGGAAGTGGATTTTATTGGCCGGGTGGGCGACGACGATACCGGCAGACGACTGCTGGCGGAGCTGGAATCCCTGGGGGTGAAGACCCGCTACACGCGCGTGTTTAAAGATGCGCGTTCGTCACAGTCTGCGGTCCTGGTTGACGGCAGCGGGGAGCGCGTTATCGCGAACTATCCCAGCCCCGACCTCCCTGCTGAGGCAGGATGGCTGCGTGAAATCGACTTCTCGCAATGGGATATCGTATTAGCTGACGTGCGCTGGCACGACGGGGCAAAGCAGGCGTTTACCCTCGCCCGTCAGCAGGGTGTGCCGACACTGCTTGATGCGGATGTCACCCCGCAGGACATCGCGGAGCTGGTTGCCTTAAGCGATCACGCGGCCTTCTCCGCGCCGGGGCTGCGGCGCTTAACGCAGCGGGATGAAACTGAAGACGCGCTGAGAAAAGCACAAACGCTCACAAAGGGACATGTGTATGTCACCCAGGGGCGAGACGGCTGCTTCTGGCTGGAAAATGGCGCGTTGCGTCATCAGTCTGGCTATGAAGTGGACGTTGTAGATACCACGGGGGCGGGTGATGTTTTCCACGGTGCGCTGGCGGTTAGTCTGGGACAGAGGGCGTCTGTTGCCGAGGCCGTGCGTTTTGCCAGCGCCGTTGCAGCATTGAAATGCACAAAACCTGGCGGACGGTCAGGGATACCTGACTGTGATCAAACCCGCTCTTTTTTGTCACTTTTTGTATAAAATGCGGGGCGTGATGGTTTTCAGAGGACAGCCCATGAGTCTTACCGAACTGACCGGCAACCCGCGTCACGATCAGCTGCTGACGCTGATTGCCGATCGCGGCTATATGAACATTGATGAGCTGGCGCAGCTGCTGGACGTGTCGACGCAAACCGTGCGTCGGGATATCCGCAAGCTGAGCGAGCAGGGGCTGATCACGCGTCATCATGGCGGGGCGGGCAGAGCGTCCAGCGTGGTGAACACGGCGTTCGAGCAGCGTGAAGTCTCGCTTACCGAAGAGAAGCGGGCGATTGCCGAAGCCATTGCGGACTATATTCCCGATGGCTCCACCATCTTCATCACCATCGGCACGACCGTGGAGCACGTTGCCCGGGCGCTGCTAAACCATAACCACCTGCGCATTATCACCAACAGCCTGCGGGTGGCGCATATTCTGTATAAAAATCCGCGTTTTGAAGTGATGGTTCCCGGCGGCACGCTGCGCCCACATAACGGCGGCATTATCGGTCCGGCGGCCACTGCGTTTGTGTCTGGCTTCCGGGCAGACTATCTTGTGACCAGCGTCGGGGCAATTGAGCACGACGGCGCGATGATGGAGTTTGACGTCAATGAAGCCAGCGTGGTGAAAACCATGATCGCCCACTCTCGCCACATTCTGCTCGCGGCCGATCATACGAAATATCAAGCATCTGCGGCGGTTGAAATTGGCAACGTGGCCCAGGCGACGGCGCTCTTCACCGACGAACTGCCCGGCTCGGCGCTGCAAAATCATCTCAAATCCAGCAAAGTTGAAATAGTTGAAGTGATTTCGAACGACGAACAGCAGGCAGGTTAACGCTTCTCCTGGCCCGACATTCACGTTCGGGCCATTCCTTTCTCTAAGCTGAATCTCGTGCATAGCCAAACTTTATCTTTCCCGCTACAGTTACCTCTCCACGGCGAGCAGGAGATAACCATGCTTTATATCTTTGATTTAGGAAACGTAATCGTCGATATCGATTTTAATCGCGTGCTGGGTGCATGGAGCGACTTTAGTCGCGTTCCGCTGGCGACACTGAAGCAGAATTTCGCGATGGGCGAGACCTTCCATCAGCATGAACGCGGCGAGATCGGTGATGAAGAATTCGCTGAACGTTTCTGTCAGGAGATGGATCTACCGTTGAGCTACGTGCAGTTTTCACACGGCTGGCAGGCAGTATTTGTCGCCATCCGGCCTGAAGTGATCGACATCATGCATAAGCTTCGCGAGCAGGGCCATCGGGTCGTTGTGTTGTCCAATACCAACCGTCTGCACACCACGTTCTGGCCTGAGGAATACCCTGAAGTTAAGGGGGCGGCCGACAAGATCTATCTTTCGCAGGAGATGGGTATGCGTAAGCCTGAAGCGCGAATTTATCAGGCTGTTCTGCAGTCAGAGGGATTCACCGCGGCCGATGCGGTCTTTTTCGACGACAACGCCGATAATATAGAGGGAGCTAACCAGTTAGGTATAACGTCAATTCTGGTGACCGGAAAAGAGACGATACCAAACTACTTTGCGAAGCAGCTATGCTAAAAACCGTTCATCAAAAAGCCACGCATCATACTCGCCCGCTGAGGGCATGGCTGAAACTGCTCTGGCACCGTATTGATGAGGACAACATGACCACGCTGGCGGGCAACCTCGCCTACGTGTCGTTGCTCTCATTAGTGCCGCTGGTGGCGGTCATTTTTGCCCTGTTTTCGGCCTTTCCGATGTTTGCGGACGTCAGCCTGCAGCTTCGCCATTTTGTCTTCGCGAATTTTATTCCGGCAACCGGGGATGTCATCCAGAACTACATTGAGCAGTTCGTTGCCAACTCCAATAAGATGACGGCAGTGGGGGCATGCGGTCTTATCGTTACCGCGCTGCTGCTGATGTACGCCATCGATAACGCGCTGAACACGATCTGGCGGAGTAAAAAAGCGCGGCCAAAGGTCTATTCCTTTGCCGTGTACTGGATGATTCTCACACTGGGACCGCTGCTGGCTGGGGCGAGCCTGGCGATCAGTTCGTATCTGCTTTCCCTACGGTGGGCGAGTGATTTAAACGGTGTGATCGATAATGTGCTTCGCATCTTTCCGCTGATCCTGTCGTGGCTCTCGTTCTGGCTGCTCTATAGCGTCGTGCCGACCACGCGCGTGCCTAACCGAGATGCGGTTTTGGGGGCGCTGGTGGCGGCGTTGCTTTTTGAGCTCGGTAAAAAAGGGTTTGCCCTCTACATCACCATGTTTCCGTCCTATCAGCTGATTTACGGCGTGCTGGCGGTGATCCCCATTTTGTTTGTCTGGGTCTACTGGACCTGGTGTATCGTCTTGCTTGGTGCTGAAATAACTGTCACTCTCGGTGTATACCGCGAACTTAAAAAAGCAGCAGAAGCTGAAAAACAATTAGAAGCAGACCAACCATGATTGCATTGATACAGCGCGTAACCCGTGCCAGCGTCACCGTGGAGGGAGAGGTGACGGGTGAAATTGGCCCAGGACTTTTGGTGTTGTTAGGTGTCGAAAAGGATGATGACGAACAAAAAGCCAACCGCTTGTGTGAGCGCGTGCTGGGCTACCGTATTTTCAGCGATGCGGAAGGCAAGATGAACCTGAACGTCCAGCAGGCGGGCGGCAGCGTGCTGGTGGTTTCCCAGTTTACGCTGGCAGCGGATACCGAGCGCGGCATGCGCCCGAGCTTCTCTAAAGGCGCCGCGCCGGATCGTGCGGAAGCACTTTACGAGTACTTTGTTGAGCGTTGTCGTCAGCAGGAAATGAATACGCAAACCGGACGATTCGCTGCAGATATGCAGGTTTCGCTGGTGAACGATGGCCCCGTCACATTCTGGCTCCAGGTATGAGCCAACTGGCGGCGTGGCCGCGGGTAACAAGAGAGAGTACAGCTATGTATCACCTTCGAGTACCGCAAACGGAAGAAGAGTTAGACGCTTATTACCAGTTCCGCTGGGAAATGCTGCGCAAGCCACTGCATCAGCCAAAAGGATCTGAACGAGACGCCTGGGATGCGATGGCCCACCATCAGATGGTGATGGACGAAGAGGGTAACCTCGTCGCCGTCGGGCGCTTGTATATCAACGCCGATAACGAAGCGTCGATTCGCTTTATGGCGGTTCATCCCTCCGTTCAGGACAAAGGTCTGGGAACGCTAATGGCGATGACCCTTGAGTCCGTCGCCCGTCAGGAAGGCGTTAAGCGCGTCACCTGTAGCGCCCGCGAAGATGCCGTAGAATTCTTCGCCAAGCTCGGTTTTGTGAATCAGGGGGAAATCACAACCCCGCAAACCACGCCGATTCGTCATTTTTTGATGATCAAACCCATCGCCACGCTGGATGATATTCTTCATCGCGCCGACTGGTGCGGGCAGCTGCAGCAGGCCTGGTATCAGCACATTCCGCTCAGCGAAAAAATGGGCGTGCGCATTCAGCAGTACACCGGACAAAAATTTATTACCACCATGCCGGAAACCGGCAATCAGAACCCGCACCACACCCTGTTTGCCGGAAGTCTGTTTTCCCTCGCGACGCTCACCGGGTGGGGTCTCATCTGGCTGATGCTTCGCGAGCGTCATCTGGGCGGAACCATCATTCTCGCCGATGCACACATTCGCTATAGCGCACCGATAAGCGGCAAGCCGAGCGCCGTGGCCGATCTGGGGTCACTGGGTGGCGATCTCGACCGCCTGGCACGCGGCCGCAAAGCCCGCGTACAAATGCAGGTTGAACTGTTTGGCGATAAAACACCAGGGGCGGTGTTTGAAGGCACCTACATTGTTCTTCCAGCGAAGCCCTTCGGTGCGTATGAAGAGGGTGGGAACGAGGAGGAGTAATCTTCTGTTCACGTTATCCGGGCGTGCTGAATCCGCCCGGCGATATCCCGCATTAGGTCTCGCGCTGACTGGCTGACGCCGCCAAGCTGAAAGAAGCCATGGATGACGCCCAGCCAGCGCTGAGCAGTACATTTCACACCCTGCTCAGTCAGATGATGATACAACATTTCTCCCTCATCGCACAGCGGATCGTACTCTGCGGTAATGATGTGCACTGGCGGAAGTCCGTAAAAATCATCGCGCCACAGCGGGCTGGTTTCCGGATGCTGGCGGTCAGTCTCTGCGAGATACATTTCATACCCGCTGAGCAGGGTATCGCGGGTGATAATATAATCCGTGCCATTAAGGGCATAGCTTTCAAAGCTGGCCGTGGCGTCGAGCATGGGATAGATAAGAATAAGCTGTACAGGTTGCCACAGCCCTTTAACCTTAAGCCTCAGCGCCGTTACCAGCGCCAGATGCCCTCCTGCACTGTCTCCACAGAGGGTGAGCCGATTCTTATCCACGCCTAATTTGTCCGCATACTGCCAGACCAGATCTGCACCTCTTTCAGCATCGTCATGTGCGGCGGGGAAGGTATGCTCCGGCGCTAACCTGTACTGAACGGCGATCACCCGACAATTGCCGTAGGAGGCTAACTGGCGGAGTTGGTTGTCATGGGTATCAAAGCCGCCGCTGATAAAGCATCCGCCGTGATAGTAGATGGCAGCAGGCAATATTTCAGGGGCATTAAGAGGTGAAAATACTCGAATGGTAAGGCCCTCAAGCACTAGCGTCTCCACCTGAACGCGCGTTTCTATCTTCCCGGCAAGCCCCGCGCTGGCAATGTACCCTGCTCGTCGTACCTCAATGGTCTGTCGACGTGACGAAGGCCGGCCTGCAGCGATAAATCCCTGAACCAGCTGCGCAATACCCTGTTCCAGTGCCATGAAAATTCCCTTTAACTGTATGGATATACAGCTTTATAGCCTGGTTTAATTCAAAAGAAAATAAGAAAATTGTCGAGTACTAAAAATCTGGAAAGCGCTTCGCAAATAGCAGGAAAACTATAGCTACGTGCTTTAACCCTTCTGAATAAAAGCGTATGTTGCCTTAAAAATAGACAATGGTGATATACTAAGGTGATATATGAGTCTTTCCGCGGATCTTGATATGGGCAGAATTCTGATCGATTTGTCTGATGACGTAATTCAACGACTGGATAATCTGAAGCAGCTGCGTAACCGGCCTCGTGCCGAATTGCTTCGGGAAGCCATTGAGCAATATCTCGACCAGCAGAGTTCATCGGTTATCCGCGATGCGCTTGGCTTGTGGGGAAACCAGCAGGAAGATGGGCTTGAGTATGAACGCAAGCTGCGTGAGGAGTGGTAATTATGGAGCACATGGCGGTGTTCGATACCAATATACTCATTGATCTATTTAATAATCGCGTTGAGGCTGCGGATGCAATTGATCGCACAGCTTCGCATCGAGCCATTAGCCTGATCACATGGATGGAAGTCATGGTGGGTGCCCGCAAACATGGTCACGAAGCGAAAACTGCGACAGTGATGGGCGTATTTGAGATTATTGATATCACCCGAGATATCGCTGAAAGAAGTGTAATTCTGCGCGAGAAGCATGGAATGAAACTGCCTGATGCTATCATTCTGGCCACAGCTCAGAGCAGAAATTGTCCGTTGATTTCTCGAAACACGAAAGACTTTTCGGGCATTACTGGAGTCGTTTCACCTTACCAACTATAGGCCGGGCAAGCTCGCGCCGCCCGGCACTGTCAGAGGAAATTACTCCCCTTCACCCGGGAACAGGAACGGGTTGATCGAGCTGCGGGCAAAGCCCTCCTGCTCCATCTTCGCATCCAGAATCAGCGAGGCGAGATCGTCGGCCACGGCTTCGACTTTCGGGTCTTTTTCCTGATACAGAATCTTCAGGTAAGTGCCGCAGTCGCCGCAGCTTTCGGCTTTCACCGCCGCTTCTTCATTTTCCAGCGACCAGTAATTCAGATCGCGGGTCTGCTCGCAGTTGCTGCACTTGATGCGCACCACGTGCCACTCGGTTTCACACAGGTTGCAGTGCAGGTAGCGCAGCCCCTGAGTCGTGCCGATTTGCACCATGCTCGATACCGGCATGGAGCCGCAGACCGGGCAGAACTGGCGCGCCTCGCCGTATTCGGCGCGGGCTTTACCGGGGATCAGGCTTGCCATTTGCGCCCAGTAGAGCGACAGCGCAGCCCAGATAAACGGCGCTTTATCGCTGCTGACCAGAGCGAAGTCGGCGGCAAACAGCGCGCTCGCCATCTCTTCCAGCTCCAGGTCAGAGGCTTTTTCCAGATTCTCGATGACCGCCAGCGCGGTACCGCTCATCTCCGGCTTCAGCTCGGCAATGAGCGAATGCAGCAGCTTTTGCCAGTGCTTGTCGCGCGGCAGGACGTGAATGTCCAGCGGCGGCTTGCCCTGCGCGTTGGCTTCTTTGATGCGCGCGGTCAGGTCCATTTGCAGCGGGTGGTCGTACAGCACCACTTCCTGCGCGTGGGCAACCAGCGCGGCAAAGCGCAGAAAATCGCCCAGCGGGTTGTTCTCTGCCAGCTCGCGCAGACGCTCTGCGCGGCGGTTGTAGAGGTTCTTGAGTCTGGGGAATAACAACGGCGGAATATAATCCGCCGTGCGTTTCTCGCTCGACCCCAGCTCATCTTGCGGGATTATGCGAATACTCATTCAGATGACTTTTCCTGTTTCTGGCGGACTTCACGGTACCAGCGCGGGTGATGTTTCTTCGCCCACGTACTGGTTACCCATCCTTCCACCATCGCGGTAATGGTGCCTTTCACCCAAAGGGCGGCGTAGATATGCACCATGATAACCACAATTAACGCCACTGCGGCAAATGAATGCAGCATCAGCGCGAATCGGATCACCGGGATTGAGAAAGCAGGCGCAAAGTACGGACGCCAGATGATCACGCCGCTCACCAGCAACAGGACCAGGAAGATAATCGCCGCCCAGAATACGCATTTCTGGCCGAAGTTATAACGCCCGGTATCACCCACTTCCTCGTTGACGACGATCTTACGAATATTCTTCGCCCAAAAGATATCATCCCGATTGATTAGGTTATGGTGCCAGTAGCGGAAAAACATAATGATGAACGACGCGAACATGATGACGCCCACAAACGGGTGCAGGATGCGCGCCAGCTGTGGCGTACCCAGTACCTGCATCAGCCAGTTGAAGGACGGGAAGAAGAACCCCAGCCCGCTTATCGCCGCCAGCATGAAGCAGAAGGCGGTGACCCAGTGGTTGATGCGTTCCGGCGCGGTGTAGCGCACGATGGTGTCACGTTTTCTCATTTGCGCACCTCGTCTTTCTCTTCATGCAGGTTGTCGTCTTCCTCTTCCGCGCGGTTCGGACCAACGCCGACGTAGTGGAAGATGCTCGCTGCGAAGGTGGCAGCAAAACCGACCGCTGCCAGCGGTTTCCAGATGCCTTTCCAGAACTTCACGGTGGCGCTGATTTCCGGGTTCTCCGGCAGGCCGTGATACAGGTTCGGCTTGTCGGCGTGGTGCAGCACGTACATTACGTGCGTACCGCCAACTCCGGCCGGATCGTACAGGCCCGCGTTGTCGTAACCACGGGTTTTCAGCTCGCCTACGCGCTCTGCCGCCAGAGTTTTCATATCCTCTTTAGAACCAAAGTGGATCGCGCCGGTTGGGCAGGTCTTCACGCATGCAGGCTCCTGGCCGACGGTGACGCGGTCAACGCACAGGGTGCATTTGTAGACGCGGTTGTCTTCCGGATTCAGGCGCGGTACGTCGAATGGGCAGCCGGCGATGCAGTAGCCGCAGCCGATGCACTGTTCAGACTGGAAGTCGACGATGCCGTTGGCATACTGAATGATAGCCCCTTCTGACGGACATGCCTTCAGGCAGCCCGGATCCGCACAGTGCATACAGCCGTCTTTGCGGATAAGCCATTCCAGCTTGTCGTTCTGCTCCACTTCCGAGAAACGCATCACCGTCCAGGACTTGGCGGTCAGGTCCGCCGGGTTGTCATACACCCCGACGTTGTGACCCACTTCGTCACGCAGGTCGTTCCACTCAGAGCAGGCCACCTGACAGGCTTTACAGCCGATACAGGTGGTCACGTCGATAAGCTTCGCCACTTCCTGCTGGTGGTCCCGCGCCTGAGGCGCGGGCGTGAAACCGTTAGTCGCGGAACGACGGATAATGTCTTGAGATTGATAAGCCATAAGTCGTCTCCGTTACACCTTTTCCACGTTCACGAGGAAGGCCTTAAACTCCGGCGTCTGCGTGTTCGCATCGCCGACGAACGGCGTCAGGGTGTTTGCAATGAACCCTTTCTTCGCCACGCCCTCATAGCCCCAGTGGATCGGAATACCGATGGTATCCACCTGCTGACCGTGAACGTTCAGCGTGCGAATACGCTTGGTCACCACCGCCTTGGCCTTGATATAGCCGCGGTTAGAGGAAACCTTCACGGTATCGCCATGGGCGATGCCGAGCTTGCCCGCCAGCTTCTCGCCGATCTCCACGAACTGTTCTGGCTGCGCGATGGCGTTAAGCAGCGCGTGCTTGGTCCAGTAGTGGAAGTGCTCGGTCAGACGGTAGGTGGTACCCACGTACGGGAACTTGTCCTTTTTACCCAGCGCTTCGAAATCGCCCTTAAAGATACGGGCTGCCGGGTTAGAGACCACGTTCGGGTGCAGCGGGTTGGTACCCAGCGGCGTCTCAAAGGGCTCGTAGTGTTCCGGGAACGGACCTTCCGCCATCTTATCGATAGCAAACAGGCGTCCCATCCCCTCAGGCTGCATGATAAACGGCCCAACGTCGCTGCCCGGTGCGGCAGTGCTGTAGTCCGGAATATCCACGCCGCCCCATTTCGCACCGTCCCACTTCAGAAGCTGACGCTTCGGATCCCACGGGTTGCCCTGCGGGTCAGCGGATGCGCGGTTATAGAGGATGCGGCGGTTGAGCGGCCACGCCCATGCCCAGCCCAGCGTATTGCCAAGGCCCGACGGGTCGGCGTTATCGCGGTTGGCCATCTGGTTGCCTTTTGGCGTCCAGCTACCGGCGAAGATCCAGCAGCCGCTTGACGTGGTACCGTCATCGCGCAGGTGCGCGAAGGTGCTGAGCTGATCGCCTTTCTTCGCCAGCACGGTACCGGTGGCCGGGTCGATAACGTCCGCCAGCGCCTTACCGTTGCTCTCCATCGCCACTTCTTCCGGCGCAGGGTTTTCCGGCGTCGAGTAGTTCCAGGTCATGTTCAGCACCGGTTCCGGGTTCGCGCCGCCTTCTTCCGCATACATCTTACGCAGGCGTAAGAAGATACCGGCCAGGATCTCGCCGTCGTTCATGGCGATGCCCGGGGCGTCCGCACCTTTCCAGTGCCACTGCAGCCAGCGTCCGGAGTTGACGATAGAACCGTTCTCTTCCGCGAAGCAGGTCGACGGCAGACGGAACACTTCGGTCTGAATCTTCGACGGATCGACGTCGTTCGATTCACCGTGGTTCTGCCAGAAAGTTGAAGTCTCGGTATTGAGCGGGTCAATCGTCACCAGGAACTTCAGCTTCGACAGAGACTCAACAACCTTGTTCTTGTTCGGGAACGAAGCAACCGGGTTAAAGCCCTGGCACAGATAGCCGTTCACTTTGCCCTGATGCATCATCTCGAAATACTGCAGAACGTCGTAACCCTTGTCCCACTTCGGCAGCCAGTCAAAGCCCCAGCTGTTTTCCGCCGTTGCTTTATCCCCGAAGAACGCTTTCATCATTGAGACGAAGAACTTCGGATAGTTGCCCCAGTAGTTTACCTGACCTTCGAGCAGCGGTTTAGGCGTGCTGGCCGTCAGGTAGGTTTGCAGATCGGTCTGTTTCTCGCTTGGCAGGTTCATGTAACCCGGCAGGCTTTGAGACAGCAGGCCGAGGTCGGTCAGACCCTGAATGTTGGAGTGACCGCGCAGGGCGTTCACGCCGCCGCCTGCCATCCCCATGTTGCCGAGCAGGAGCTGAACCATCGCCATGGTACGGATGTTCTGCGCGCCGATGGAGTGCTGCGTCCAGCCGAGTGCGTACAGGAACGACGCGGTTTTGTCCTTCGCGCTGGTCTCGGCGATAAGCTCGCACACCTTCAGGAAGTCTGCCTTCGGCGTACCGCAGATATTCTCAACCACCTCCGGCGTATAGCGGGAAACATGCTCTTTCAGCAGGTTCCACACGCAGCGCGGGTGTTGCAGGGTGGTATCGCGCTTCGCAAAGCCTTTCTCATCCAGCTCGTAGTTCCAGCTGGTTTTGTCGTATTTGCGTTTTTCGGCGTCGTAACCGCTGAACAGGCCATCTTCGAAGTGGTAATCCTCACGCACGATCAGGCTGGCGTTGGTATAGGCTTCGGTGTATTCGCGGTTATATTTTTCGTTGGTCATCAGGTACAGCAATACGCCTGACAGGAAAGTGATGTCAGTACCTGAACGAATAGGGGTGTAGAAATCCGCCACTGACGCAGTTCGCGTAAAGCGGGGATCGATCACAATCAGTTTCGCACCGTTGTGGATTTTGGCTTCCATCGCCCAGCGGAACCCGACAGGGTGCGCTTCAGCGGCGTTACCACCCATCACCACAATGAGGTTGGCGTTTTTGATGTCGACCCAGTGGTTGGTCATCGCACCGCGACCAAATGTTGGAGCAAGACTTGCTACCGTTGGTCCGTGTCAGACACGCGCCTGGTTGTCGACCGCGAGCATACCGAGTGCGCGCGTAAATTTCTGGGTTAAATAACCGGTTTCGTTGCTGGAAGCAGAGGCACACAGCATCCCGGTGGAGAGCCAGCGGTTGACCGTAACGCCGTCGGCGTTCTTCTCTACAAAGTTGGCATCGCGGTCTTCTTTAATGTGTTTTGCGATGCGGTCGAACGCCTCTTCCCAGCTGATTTGCTGCCATTTGTTGGAGCCTGGCGCGCGATATTCCGGGAATTTGAGGCGGCTTTCGGAGTGGATAAAGTCCACCAGACCGGCCCCTTTCGGGCACAATGCGCCGCGGTTGACCGGATGATCCGGGTCGCCTTCGATATGGAAAATAGACGCTTTGGCGTTTTTAGCACCGTCGCCGAGGCTATACATCAACAGCCCGCAACCGACAGAGCAGTACGTACAGGTATTACGGGTTTCACGGGTGCGCAGCAGTTTATACTGCCGCGTTTCCGCCAGCGCTACGCCGGGCGCAAAGCCCAGTGCCGCTGCCGTGGTGCCTGCCATACCGCCAGCGCAGATCTTAAAGAACTGCCTTCTGCTGACCTGCATGGGTCACTCCTTGTTTCGACATTGCTTACATATGTAGTTTTAACTTCGCGGCTGAGAATTGACCGCAAAGGAGAAAAATTTGCGTTAATCCCTCAATTCCACGAGGGATATCATCAGAATACCACATTGTCGGTACCGCTGTTCTAATGGCGTTAATACAAAGTGAACGTATTATCACCATGTTGATTATAAAGTGTGATATTGATCACATTAACAGCTCTGCATGTTAAAGCGGTGTAGCGGGTGGCAGGTTGCACCCCTGCTAAATGAGTAGGAGAATGGTTGTCGAAAAGTTGATCCATACTATGCGTAAGCCCTGTTGTTTGTGATGCAATAGCAGGCTCACCTCCGTGGTTGTTCAGGAATACCGCTGTGTCTAAACAAAACCGTGCTCCCCACTTGTCGCCACTGCCTGCGGGTATTGTGGAACTGTCGGTACACAGACCGCCCCACATTACCCATGCCTCGCCCGATTATCTGGCGGAAGAGGTGCCCGTTGCGCTCGTTTACAACGGTATCTCCCATGTGGTGATGATGGCTTCGCCGAAAGATCTCGAGCTGTTCGCCATCGGTTTTTCCCTCTCGGAAGGCATCATTGACCATCCGCAGGAGATCTACGGCATGGACGTGGTGCAGGCTTGCAACGGCCTTGAAGTGCAAATCGAACTCTCCAGCCGCCGCTTTATGGGGCTGAAAGAGCGCCGCCGCGCGCTGGCCGGGCGTACCGGCTGCGGCGTGTGTGGCGTTGAGCAGCTCAACGATATTGGCAAACCCGTAGCGCCACTGCCGTTTACTCAGACCTTTAATCTGGCGCACCTCGACCATGCGCTCGAGCACCTGAATGATGTACAGCCCGTCGGCCAGCTGAGCGGCTGCACGCACGCGGCGGCATGGGTGTTGCCGTCGGGAGATATTGCCGGGGGAAACGAGGACGTTGGCCGCCACGTGGCGCTGGACAAGCTGCTCGGTCGCCGGGCGCGTGAAAGTGACGTGTGGAAGCAGGGGGCGGCACTCGTTTCCAGCCGCGCCAGCTATGAGATGGTGCAAAAATCCGCGATGTGCGGTGTGGAAATTCTGTTTGCGGTATCGGCGGCGACCACGCTGGCAGTGGAGGTGGCGGAGCGCTGCAACCTGACGCTGGTGGGCTTCTGCAAGCCGGGAAGGGCGACCGTTTATACCCATCCTCAGCGATTAATAGTTGATCAATAATTTTGAATGATAATAGCAAATCCTTCCGCTTTTAGTTGTTCATGATGAGGTCTAGTATTTATCTCATCAAGGCACGGTGCCTTACCTAAACAACTTAATGAAAGGGTTTATATTATGAAAAGCATCAAAACTTTTGTCGCTGTAATCGCTCTGGCTACTTCTTTCGGTTCTTTCGCTGCACAGACCGTGACCGCAACCGCGTCAACCATTGACGGCGCAGAAGCGAAAATCGCGGCTCAGGCTCAGGAAGCCGGCGCGTCATCTTACAAAATTACCCAGGCGTTCTCAGGTAACCGCGTACACATGACTGCTGAACTGACTAAATAAGCTGTCACACCGTCGAAAGAGCGCCCCCGGGGCGCTTTTTTAGTTTATGCCCGCCACGCGCAGCAGCGCGGTTACCACTGCCGCCGCCACGATCACCACAATTAACGGCATCTTTCGCCAGGCCAGAAATACCGCAAACGCCACGCCCAGCACGCGCGCCATTCCGGCAAAGTGGTCACTTTCATAAAACGTGGTCGCCAGCGCCACGGAAAACAGCAATACCGTTGCCGCATCTGACAGCAGCGCCTGTGAACGTTCTGACAATGCCAGCCTGCTGCCCAGTTTTGCCCCGCCAAGACGCAGCAGATACGTTCCCGCAGACAAAATGGCGATGCCGAGAATAAAAATCGTCATATTTCCCATTATTTTTTCCTCGCAGCAAGACCCAGTAAAGAGAGCAGCACCGGTAATCCCACCGGGGCAAACGGCACGGCGGCCAGTGACAGCGCGGCTCCGCTGCAGGCGCGGATCAGCGTGGTGCGGTTTTTAAACGCGGGTACCACCAGCGCCAGCAGTATCGCAGGGAATACCGCATCCAGCCCGATGGTCTCCGGGTCCGGCAGCAGCTTGCCGACCATGGCGCCCAGCAGGGCCCCCAGCGGCCAGATAATCGCCACGCCTAAGCCGCAGAGCCAGTACGCCGCTTTGCGCTGTTCGGGCGTTTTTTGAGAGAGGCCAAACACCACGCTTTCGTCATTCATGATGTGGCAGCCCAACAGGCTCAGACCACGTTTGCCGACCAGCTCACGCACCGTCACGCCAAACGGCACGTGCCGCGCGTTGACCAGCAACCCCGCGGCTGCGGCCGCCAGCGGGTTACCGCCGCTTGCCACGATGCCGATAAACATAAACTCTGACGCGCCCGCGAGTACGGTGATGGAGAGTACAAACGGTACCCAGACCGGGAAACCGTAGGCCATCGCCAGGGAGCCGTATGACATCCCGACCACGCCGACCGCGAGGCAGACCAGGATGATTGCTTTTATGGTGTCGCCTTTCAGGCAAGAGAGATGATGCTTCATACAATTTTAGCCATATCGAACGTGTATCCATTATAATGAACGCAACGAAACTGATTTTCAAGACGAACGATTCGTTCGTTTTATAGAACAAGAGGCCGTTATATGACGCAGCCAATCAGCCTGATCGCAAAAAGTCTGGTGCGGGAACGCCTGCGAACCGGGCTTTCACTGGCGGAAATTGCCCGCCGTGCCGGGATCGCTAAATCCACCCTTTCCCAGCTCGAGTCCGGTAACGGCAACCCTAGCCTGGAAACGCTGTGGTCGCTGTGCGTGGCGCTGGATATTCCTTTCGCCCGCCTGCTGGAGCCGCAGTTGCCGACCACGCAGGTGATCCGCCGTGGTGAAGGGACGAAAGTGGTTGCCGGACAGGCTAATTATGAAGCCATTTTGCTGGCGGCATGCCCTCCGGGCGCGCGCCGCGATGTCTATCTTCTGATGACCCAACCGGGCGCAGACCGTATTTCCCAGCCGCATCCGCCGGGCTCGGTTGAGCATATTATTGTGACGCAGGGGCGGGCGCTGGTCGGCCTGCTTGACGCGCCGGAAGAGCTCGGCGCAGGGGATTACATCTGCTACCCGGCCGATCGGCCGCATATCTTTAAGGCCCTGGAGCCAGACACGTATGCGCTGCTGGTGGCGGAACAAAACTAACCCGACAATGCTGCCATCATTGCGGCAGCATCTTCCGTTAACCTCCTGAGTGAATTACCCATTTTGGCTTTTGTCAGAATGCGAATAACCTTATAAAAACTACGGCATTGATAATCATTTTCAATATCATTTAATTAACTATAATGAACCAACTGCTTACGCGGCATTAACAGCTGTGCCGCCCGACAATAATGGAGAGGATTATGAGTTATACACTGCCATCCCTGCCGTATGCCTACGACGCACTGGAACCGCATTTCGACAAGCAGACGATGGAAATCCATCACACTAAACACCACCAGACCTATGTGAACAACGCGAACGCCGCGCTGGAAAGCCTGCCAGAGTTCGCTAACCTGTCTGCTGAAGAGCTGATCACCAAGCTGGACCAGCTGCCAGCGGACAAGAAAACCGTTCTGCGTAACAACGCTGGCGGCCACGCTAACCACAGCCTGTTCTGGAAAGGCCTGAAGACCGGTACCACCCTGCAGGGCGACCTGAAAGCGGCTATCGAGCGCGACTTCGGCTCCGTTGACAACTTCAAAGCGGAATTCGAAAAAGCCGCTGCAACCCGTTTCGGCTCTGGCTGGGCGTGGCTGGTTCTGAAAGGCGACAAGCTGGCGGTAGTGTCTACTGCTAACCAGGACTCCCCGCTGATGGGTGAAGCAATCTCTGGCGCATCCGGCTTCCCAATCCTGGGCCTGGACGTGTGGGAACACGCTTACTACCTGAAATTCCAGAACCGTCGCCCGGACTACATCAAAGCGTTCTGGGACGTGGTGAACTGGGACGAAGCAGCAGCGCGTTTCGCCGCTAAAAAATAAGGTTGCATTGACGCCTGTGAGAAGCGAGTCTTATGACTCGCTTTTTTTGTATCTGTATACCCGTCATACTTCAAGTTGCAGGTGCGTTGGCTGCGTTCGCTCACCCCAGTCACTTACCTGAGTAAGCTCCTGGGGATTCACTCTCTTGCCGCCTTCCTGCAACTCGAATTATTTAGGGCATAAAAGGAGCAGCGATGCATTATCCGGTGAATGTATTTACAGGCAAGGTAAGGGAGTACGACGGCAGCCGCCCGAGTGCCATCGCCAAAATTCAGGTCGACGGTGAGCTGACGTTAACCGACCTCGGGCTTGCGGGTGACGAGCAGGCCGAAAAGAAAATCCACGGTGGGCCCGATCGCGCGCTGTGCCACTACCCGCGTGAACACTATCAGCACTGGAAAACCGAATTCCCCGAGCAGGCGGACCTTTTCGTCGCCCCCGCGTTTGGCGAGAATCTCTCCACCGAAGGGCTCACCGAAAAGAACGTGTTTATCGGTGATATCTACCGCTGGGGCGATGCCCTGATTCAGGTGACGCAGCCGCGCTCGCCGTGCTTCAAGCTCAACTACCACTTCGGTATTCAGGATATGTCGGCCCAGCTGCAAAAAGCGGGTAAAACCGGCTGGCTGTATCGCGTGGTGCTGGCTGGGCAGATTTCAGCGGACGCCCCGCTTGAACTGGCGTCGCGCCTGAGCGATGTGTCTGTTTATGACGCCTGCGCCATTGCCTGGCATATGCCGTTTGACGACGAACAGTATCACCGCCTGCTGTCGGCGGCGGGGCTATCGACCAGCTGGACGAGAACGATGCAGAAGCGGCGTTTAAGCAGCAAGATCGAAGATAATTCGCGGAGATTGTGGGGGAAATAACTGCCCCTCACCCCGGCCCTCTCCCCAAAGGGGCGAGGGTGAAAAAACCTCACTGAGCAGTCACCTCTCCCCTACGGGGAGAGGGGTAGGATGAGAGGAAAACTAAGAACGCTTATACAACGGTAGCCACAGCGTTAACCGTAGTCCACCCAGCGGACTGTCATCGGCTTTCACCCAGCCGCGGTGCTGCTGCATAGCGGTTTCAACAATCGCCAGACCCAGTCCCGTACCACCTGACTCCCGGTCGCGCGCCTCATCGGTACGATAGAACGGACGGAAAATCTGCTCGCGGTCTTCCGGGCTGACGCCGGGACCGTCGTCATCGACAATGACGGTGATCCCGTCTTTATCCACCGAGAACGCCACCTCAATCTTCGTATGCGAGTAGCGCAGGGCGTTACGCACGATGTTCTCCAGCGCGCTTTCCAGCGTGTTGGGGTTACCGTACAGCGGCCACGGGCCCGGCGGGAAGTTGACGGTGAAGGATTTACCCATCTGTTCCGCTTCGAACGCCGCGTTGTCCAGCACCTCGTGCCAGAGGTGATTCGCCTTCACCGTTTCGCTGACCAGCGCGTTTTTCTGCTGATTGCGCGACATGACCAGCAGGTCGTTGATCATGCTGTCCAGGCGGTGCGCTTCTGTTTCAATACGCTCCAGCTCTTTGCTCTCACCGCTGCGGCGGCGCAGCAGCGCGGTGCCAAGCTGCAAGCGCGTAAGCGGGGTACGCAGCTCGTGCGAGATATCCGACAGCAGACGCTGCTGTGCGGTCATCATGCGGTCGAGCGCGCTCACCATCTGGTTAAAACTGGTTCCGGCGGCAAGGAACTCTTGCGGACCTGCTTCCAGTTCAGGGTGCTGTCGCAGGTTACCCTGCGCCACCTCATCGGCGGCATTCTTCAGCTTACGCGCCGGTTTTGCCAGGCTCCACGCCAGCCATAACAGCAGCGGCGAGCTGACCAGCATGGTGACAATCAGCAGCAGGAGAGGGCGGTCAAACAGCAGGTTAATAAAATCAGACTGGGAGTTACTCGCCGGACGGATCAGGTAGAGCTGATAATTATCCTCTCCGTCCCTGACGGAGAAAGGCCCCACCATCTCTACGCGGCCATATTTCTTCTTCTGGGGATGATCGGCGTTATCCGCCTGGCCAATGAAGTTGCGGATAATCTGCATTTCATTGCGATCGGCCCCAATCACGCGGCCTTCACTGGTTACCAGCAGCAGGCGTTGTCCGGGCGGCGCCCACTTGTCGATAGCGCGAAACAGCCTGCGCCACCACATTAAATCGTTCGGCGGATCGTTTGCCAGCTCGGCTTCCACGTGCTGCTCGATCATCACGCCCTGACGTTGCTCGCTGTCGAGAAGCTCCGTCATCTGGCGTGAGTCGAGTTTTGGCAACATCAGTACGAGCATTAAAACCAGTGCCAGCGTCAGCCAGAAGATGGCGAAGATGCGGGCGGTTAAGCTTCCTATCATGAAGCAGAAACCATCAGATAACCGCGACCACGCAGTGTTTTAAACCATGGGTGACCGTCTTTACGCTCCGGCAGCTTACGGCGCAGGTTAGAGATGTGCATGTCGATGGCGCGGTCAAACGGGGTGAGGCGTTTGCCCAGCACTTCCTGGCTTAGATGTTCACGCGAAACCACCTGGCCGAGGTGCTGCGCCAGCAGATACAGCAGGGTGAACTCCGTGCCGGTCAGTTCCAGCGTCTGGCCATCAAAGCTTGCTTCCTGACGGCCCGGGTTCAGGCTCAGGGAATCGACTTCAAGGGTGGGTGAGCTGTTGTCGGTATTTTGCTGCTGCTCGCTCCAGTGCGAACGGCGCAGGATAGCGCGAATACGGGCAACCAGTTCACGGTCGTTAAACGGCTTCGGTAAATAGTCATCCGCGCCCAGCTCAAGGCCGAGTACGCGGTCAAGTTCGCTGCCGCGTGCGGTCAGCATGATTACGGGAGTCTGGTGTGTCTGGCGAAGCTCTTTCAACGTATCAATACCGTTTTTCTTCGGCATCATCACGTCGAGCAAAAGTAAATCGATGCTGTCGTCAAGGAGACTCAGCGCCTGCTCGCCATCATGGGCAACCAGGACGTTGAAACCTTCCATGTCGAGCAACTCCTTTAAAAGGGATGTGAGCTCTCGGTCATCATCAACTAACAGGATTTTATTCATTGTTTAAATACCTCCGAGGCAGAAATTACGACATCAAGGCTATCTAATCCATGACTTTACGTTGTTTTACACCCCCTGACGCATGTTTGCAGCCTGAATCGTAGACTGTCTCTCGTTGAATCGCGACACGAAAGATTTTGGGAGCAAGTGATGCGCAAAGTTACCGCTGCCGTCATGGCCTCAACGCTGGCGTTCAGTGCGTTTAGCCAGGCTGCTGAAGCTATCATCAGCGATAACAGTCCCTTACAAGAGGGTGCAACGCAGAACAGCAGCCAAAGCCATATGTTTGACGGCATAAGTTTAACCGAACATCAGCGTCAACAGATGCGAGATCTGATGCAGAGGGCACGACACGACCAGCCCCCTGTTAATGTTAGCGAAATGGAGACAATGCATCGCCTTGTCACCGCAGAAAATTTTGACGAAAGCGCTGTACGCGCTCAGGCCGAAAAAATGGCACAGGAACAGGTTGCCCGCCAGGTAGAGATGGCGAAGGTCCGCAACCAGATGTTCCATCTGCTAACGCCCGAGCAGCAAGCGGTTTTGAACACTAAACATCAGCAGTGAATGGACCAGCTGCGTGAGGTTGCACGGATGCAGCGAAGCTCAGAAACGTCGTTTTTCAGTAGCAATAGCAGTACCCGTAGTAACCAGTAAACCCTGTTTTCCTTGCCATAGACACCATCCCTGTCTTCCCCCACATGATGTGGGGGTTTTTTTTGCCCCGCATCCGCCCTGTTAACCGTTTATTCATCCTTAGACTCCCCATGCTTCCGTTATAATAGCGGCATGACATGACAGGAGCGTTTATGAATCAATCCTATGGAAGACTGGTAAGCCGGGCCGCCATTGCGGCGACCGTCATGGCCTCCAGCCTTTTGCTGATTAAAATCTTTGCCTGGTGGTACACCGGCTCGGTCAGTATTCTGGCGGCGCTGGTGGACTCGCTGATGGACATTGCCGCCTCGTTGACCAACCTGCTGGTCGTGCGTTACTCGCTGCAGCCAGCGGATGAAGAGCACACGTTTGGGCACGGCAAAGCGGAGTCGCTGGCCGCGCTGGCGCAAAGTATGTTTATATCCGGTTCTGCGCTGTTCCTGTTTCTCACCGGCATTCAGCATCTCGTCTCGCCGACACCGATGAACGATCCCGGCGTGGGCGTAGTTGTGACGATCGTTGCGCTTATATGCACACTTGTTCTGGTAACGTTCCAGCGTTGGGTTGTTCGCAAAACGCAAAGTCAGGCCGTACGGGCGGATATGCTTCATTATCAATCTGATGTTATGATGAATGGGGCTATTCTTATTGCGCTCGGTCTGGCCTGGTATGGCTGGCATCGCGCCGATGCGTTATTTGCGTTAGGGATTGGTATCTATATTTTATATAGCGCCCTGCGGATGGGGTATGAAGCGGTGCAATCGCTGCTTGACCGCGCCCTCCCGGACTCAGAACGTAATGAAATTTTTTCTATCGTGACCTCCTGGCCCGGCGTCAGCGGTGCACACGATCTTCGAACGCGGCAGTCAGGGCCGACCCGCTTTATTCAGATTCATATTGAAATGGAAGACAACCTGCCACTGGTTCAGGCTCACGTTATTGCTGAGCAGGTCGAGCAGGCGATTTTGCAGCGTTTTCCTGGTTCAGACGTCATCATTCACCAGGATCCCTGCTCGGTTGTACCCGGTCATGTTGGGCTTTCGTAATTCGTTGTAAAAAAGTGAGCCAGGCCAGCATTTTGTGTATAAATTACCGCCGTTTGGTCTGACCTGAATCAATTCAGCTGGAAGGGATTGATATACTATTTGCAGTATTCGTTGGTCGATAAGTTTCTTCCGGCAACAGATTTCAATTTTGCATTCCTAAGTTCAGAGGTAGTCATGATTAAGAAAATCGGTGTGTTGACAAGCGGCGGTGATGCGCCGGGCATGAACGCGGCAATTCGTGGTGTTGTCCGTGCAGCGCTGACGGAAGGCCTGGAAGTTTTTGGCGTTTATGACGGTTATCTGGGCCTGTATGAAGATCGTATGGTTCAGCTCGACCGTTACAGCGTGTCTGACATGATCAACCGTGGCGGTACTTTCCTCGGTTCCGCGCGCTTCCCGGAATTCCGTGATGAACACGTTCGTGAAGTGGCTATCGAAAACATGAAGAAACGCGGCCTGGACGCCCTGGTGGTTATCGGTGGTGATGGCTCCTACATGGGTGCAAAACGTCTGACCGAAATGGGCTTCCCGTGCATCGGTCTGCCGGGCACCATCGACAACGACATCAAAGGTACTGACTACACTATCGGCTTCTTTACTGCGCTGGGTACCGTTGTTGAAGCGATTGACCGTCTGCGTGACACCTCTTCTTCTCACCAGCGTATCTCTATCGTTGAAGTGATGGGCCGTTACTGCGGCGACCTGACGCTGGCGGCAGCCATTGCGGGCGGTTGTGAATTTATCGTCGTGCCAGAAGTCGAATTTAGCCGTGAAGATCTGGTGGCTGAAATCAAAGCGGGCATCGCGAAAGGTAAAAAACACGCGATCGTGGCTATCACCGAGCACATCTGTGACGTTGACGAGCTGGCGAAGTACATCGAAGCCGAAACCAAACGCGAAACCCGCGCGACCGTACTGGGTCACATCCAGCGCGGCGGCTCCCCAGGCCCTTACGACCGTATTCTGGCGTCCCGTATGGGCGCGTACGCGATCGATCTGCTGCTGCAGGGGCACGGCGGCCGCTGCGTCGGTATTCAGAACGAAAAACTGGTTCACCACGACATCATCGACGCGATTGAAAACATGAAGCGTCCGTTCAAAGGTGACTGGCTGGACTGCGCGAAAAAACTGTACTGATCGGCTCTGTTGCCCGGTGGCGCTGCGCTTACCGGGCCTACAAAGGCACGACTCGTAGGCCGGGTAAGGCGTAGCCGCCACCCGGCTTTTTTATGCGAGCACGCTTTTTTATTCCACTACGTTATAGCCAATCTTTTTTTATTCTTTATTCCTCGATTCGCTTTCTGGCACGCTGCATTCATCAAAACACTACACAAGAGAGCTGGGCGATGAATAAATGGGGCGTGGGTTTAACATTATTGCTGGCATCGACCAGCGTTCTGGCTAAGGATATCCAGTTACTGAACGTGTCATACGACCCGACGCGTGAACTGTACGAGCAATACAACAAGGCGTTTGCGGCGCACTGGAAACAGGAAACCGGCGATAATGTGGTGGTTCGCCAGTCGCATGGCGGCTCCGGCAAGCAGGCGACGTCCGTGATAAACGGTATCGAAGCCGACGTGGTAACCCTGGCGCTGGCCTACGATGTTGATGCGATTGCCGAGCGCGGCCGCATCGACAAAAACTGGATCAAACGCCTGCCGGATAACTCCGCACCCTACACCTCGACCATCGTCTTCCTGGTGCGTAAAGGAAACCCGAAACAAATTAAAGACTGGAACGACCTGATCAAACCGGGCGTTTCTGTCATTACCCCGAACCCGAAAAGCTCCGGCGGCGCTCGCTGGAACTACCTCGGCGCGTGGGGATATGCACTGCATCACAATAATGGCGACCAGGCCAAAGCGCAGGAATTCGTGAAAGCGCTGTATAAAAACGTTGAGGTGCTGGACTCCGGCGCGCGTGGCGCCACCAACACCTTCGTTGAGCGCGGGATTGGCGACGTGCTGATTGCCTGGGAAAACGAAGCTCTGCTGGCGACCCACGAGCTGGGTAAAGACAAATTCGAGATCGTGACCCCGAGCGAATCGATTCTGGCTGAGCCGACCGTTTCCGTGGTCGATAAAGTGGTTGAGAAGAAAGATACCAAAGCGGTGGCGGAAGCCTACCTGAAGTATCTGTACTCGCCAGAAGGCCAGGAAATTGCGGCGAAAAACTTCTATCGTCCACGCGATGCGGCGGTCGCCAAGAAATACGAAGGGGAGTTCCCTAAACTGAAGCTATTCACTATTGACGATGTGTTCGGCGGCTGGACGAAAGCGCAGAAAGAGCACTTCTCCAATGGCGGTACCTTCGACCAAATTAGCCAGCGCTAACCATTAGCCTGTGACACGGTGACCCGGCGTGAGAAATCCGCCGGGTTTTTTATTTGGTCATCATTTTGCGTTACTCTTTTGCCTCTATTGAAAACAGGGAACGCGTTGTGAAAAAAATTATCTTATTGATCCTTATTGTCATCGCCCTTGCCGCTGGCGGCGTGTACTGGATGAAAGCGGGTAATCCGAATGCGTTGCGCCATATCGTTCTCGACCAGTGTGTGCCGAATCAGATCCAGAACCGTAACCCGGCACCCTGTGCGCAGGTGAAAACGGATGCAGGCTATGTGGTATTTAAAGATCGCAACGGGCCGCTGCAATACCTGCTGATGCCAACATATCGCATCAAAGGTACCGAGAGCCCGCTGCTGACCGACGCTCATACGCCGAACTTTTTCTGGCTGGCGTGGCAGTCGCGCAGCTTTATGACCCTGAAGCGTGGATCCGAGGTGCCTGATAGCGCCATTTCGCTGACGATTAACTCGCCGACTGGCCGCACGCAGAACCATTTTCATATTCATATCTCCTGCCTGCGCCCGGACGTGCGCGAGAAGCTCAACGCGGCGCAGGGAGAAATCAGCACCCAGTGGCTGCCGTTCCCGGGCGGGCTCGAAGGCCATGAGTATCTTGCGCGTCGGGTGACGGAGAATGAGCTGGTCCAGCGCAGCCCGTTTATGATGCTGGCGGAAGAGCTGCCGGAAGCGCGCGAGCATATGGGGCGTTTCGCGCTGGCAATGGCGCAGCAGTCGGATGGCTCTTTTGTTTTGCTGGCGACCGAGCGTAACCTGCTCACGCTTAACCGCGCGTCTGCGGAGGAATTGCAGGATCATCAATGCGCTATCCTGAAGTAACCCCACCATAAATCGCGTTTACTCGGGCTGCCTGTCACCGTAGACTTGCTGAAAAATTCTACAGGAGACAGGTATGTCGCTCTGGTTAACGTATCCTCTGCTGCTGCCCTCACTGATCGTTGGCGTCACCATCGTGCTGTGGGCGACGTCGCTATTGCCGGAATTTATCACCGCGCTGCTGTTCTTCACGGCGGCGATGACCGCCAGAATCGCCCCGCCGGAGGTCATCTTCGGCGGTTTTGCCTCGTCGGCTTTCTGGCTGGTATTCAGCGGCTTTGTGCTTGGCGTGGCGATCCGTAAAACCGGACTGGCGGACAGGGCCGCCCGGGCGCTGTCGGCAAAGCTCACCGACTCCTGGGTGTTGATGGTGGCGAGCGTGGTGCTGCTGAGCTACGCGCTGGCGTTTGTGATGCCGTCGAACATGGGACGTATTGCGCTGCTGATGCCGATTGTCGCGGCGATGGCAAAACGCGCCGGTATCGCCGACGGCTCCCGCGCCTGGTTCGGGCTGGCGCTGGCGGTGGGGTTCGGGACTTTCCAGCTTTCGGCGACGATCCTGCCTGCTAACGTCCCTAACCTGGTGATGAGCGGTGCGGCGGAAGGTTCGTACGGCATCCATCTGAACTATGTCCCTTATCTGCTGCTGCACACGCCGGTGCTGGGCATTCTCAAAGGCCTGATTCTGATTGGCCTCATCAGCTGGCTATTTCCCGGCAGCCCAAAACCGCCGAAAGAACAGGCGCCGTCTGAGCCTATGGGGCGGGACGAAAAGCGTCTTGCCTGGCTGCTGGCGGTGGTGCTGGGGATGTGGGTTACGGAGAGCTGGCACGGCGTGGGGCCCGCGTGGACGGGGCTGGCGGCGTCGATCATCGTTATGCTGCCGCGCATTGGTTTCATTACCGGGGAAGAGTTTTCTGCGGGGGTGAATATGCGCACCTGTATCTACGTTGCCGGTATTCTGGGGCTGGCGATCGTCGTGACGCAAACCGGTATCGGAACGGCGGTGGGCGAGGCGTTGCTCCGCATTATGCCGCTGGATGCAGACAGACCGTTCACCAGCTTCCTGGCGCTGACCGGTATTACCACGGCGCTCAACTTCATTATGACCGCCAACGGCGTGCCGGCGCTTTACACCACGCTGGCGCAGAGCTTCTCGGACGCGACCGGTTTCCCGCTGCTGTCGGTGATCATGATTCAGGTGCTGGGCTATTCCACGCCGCTGCTGCCGTATCAGGCGTCGCCGATCGTGGTGGCGATGGGGCTAGGAAAGGTGCCTGCCAGGGCGGGGATGATGCTTTGTCTGGCGCTGGCTATTGCAACGTATCTGGTGCTGCTGCCGCTGGATTATCTGTGGTTTAGCCTGCTGGGACGGCTGTAAAAAAGCCCGGTGGCGCTGACGCTTACCGGGCCTACAAAACCGTAGGGCGGGTTAGCGAAGCGCCACCCGCCACAAAGGCAATTACGCCTGTTTAGCCGCTTCTGCCGCTTTAACGATCACCGCGAAAGCGTCAGCTTTCAGGGATGCACCGCCAACCAGTGCGCCATCGATGTCTGGCTGGGTGAACAGCTCAGCAGCGTTGGAAGCGTTTACGGAACCGCCGTACTGAATAATCACTTGCTCAGCGACCTTCGCGTCGGCTTTAGCAATGTGGTCACGAATGAATTTGTGAACCGCCTGAGCCTGCGCAGGGGTTGCAGATTTGCCGGTACCGATCGCCCAGACTGGCTCGTAAGCGATTACCGCGCCTTCGAACGCTGCCGCGCCCTGGGTTTTCAGCACTGCGTCGATCTGACGTGCACATACTTCTTCGGTTTTGCCCGCTTCGTTTTCCGCTTCGGTTTCACCGATGCACAGAACCGGGATCAGACCCTGCTCTTTCAGCACGGCGAATTTCTTCGCGATGAACTCATCGGATTCTTTGTGATAGGTGCGACGCTCGGAGTGGCCGATGATGATGTATTTTGCGCCGATATCTTTCAGCATTTCAGCGGAGGTTTCACCGGTGAACGCGCCAGACAGGTTAACGTCAACGTTCTGCGCGCCCAGAATGATGTGGCTGCCGTCAGCGGCGTGTTTAGCCAGATCCAGGTACATATCCGGCGGAGCGATAGCAACCGCGCAGCCCGTCACGCCAGCCAGCTCTTTACGCAGGTTCGCAACCAGCTCGTTTACCATGTGGCGGCTGCCGTTCAGTTTCCAGTTACCCATCACTAAAGGATGTCGCATTTCAATTCTCCACGCTAAATAAGCGAATTAAGGAATATGGCCACCCTGTCGGGCAGCATGGTCTGTGAATCAGTATAGAGATTTTCCCTCGAAAGGCTTTGCTTTTTGTCATTAATTCGCCCCGCCGAGGGTGTCAGATAGTGCCAGCTTAATCGGTTCAACAGCGAAGGTCAGTCCTTTTTCGCCGTTGTCCGCCACAACATAGCGGATCGCGCCTTCGGTATCAGCGTAGTAACGCTTGTTTTTCCCGGCGGTAAGGAGTTTTTGCAGCTTTTGCTGACTTTGTTTTTTCGTCAGCGCAGGGGTAAAGGCCTGCAGTACCGCGCTCATGTACTCCAGCGCTTTCGCCTTAGCGGCTTTCTGCTCTGGCCCCTGTATCGGCAGCCAGGTGATTTGCATGCTTTTGATTTTTAACGTACCGCGCTCCAGCGCCGTGGAAGCATACAAATTCTCATTTATCTTGCTTGCCGCACGAGTCAGTGTAGGGGTATCGCGGGAGCCATCAATGGCACGAAACTCATCCAGCGGCAGCGTGGGATTGGTCTGATTGAAGGTTTCACGGAACTGGCTGATGGACTGATCGAACGACGGCGCGCCCGCCAGCAGATAGGGTGCTGTGGTCGGGGCTGTGGTTTCGGCGGCGTGCAGGGGATAACCCGCGCTGAGCAGCGCTAAACACAGGAAAAGAGAACGTGCCGAACTTTTCATCAACATTGCCCCTGGCCGTAAGTGCTCATGATTAAAACGATATCTGGTCGGCTTGTCAAAAGGTCACAACTCCAGGGTAAAATGCGCGCTATACGATAATAAGGAACCTTACATGACCATACAGCAGTGGCTGTTTTCATTCAAAGGGCGTATTGGACGCCGTGATTTCTGGATCTGGATGGTGACGTGGGTTATCGCCATGCTGCTTCTGTTTTTCGTTGCTTACAATGCCTGGCTGAGCACGCAAACGGCGGCCTTCGCGCTGGTCTGCCTGCTATGGCCAACGGCGGCGGTTGTCGTAAAACGGCTGCACGATCGCGGACGTTCCGGCGCGTGGGCATTTCTGATTATTCTGGCGTGGATGCTGGTGGCGGGGAACTGGGCGATGCTGCCGTCCATCCTGCCGTGGGTCGTGGGCAGGCTGCTGCCGTCGGTCATCTTCGTGATGATGATTGTCGATCTGGGCGCGTTTATTGGCACCCAGAGCGAAAACAAATACGGTAAAGACACCCTTGAGGTGAAATACCGCTGATCACCAGTAGTGTTCGGCGGTCATATGGCCCGGTCGGCGGCGAAGATGTTTCGTCATCTGCCGGGTATCCTTCAGAAGCTGCTGCGTGTCCCGCACCATCTGCGGGTTGCCGCACAGCATGACGTGGCTGGTCTCAGCGTTCAGCGGCAAACCCACCGCGTCTTCCAGGGCTCCACTCTCAATTAACGCCGGCACGCGGCCGGTAAGCGCTCCTGCTACGGTTTCGCGGCTGACCACCGTCTGAATCTTTAACTTCCCGCCGTACTGCTGTTCAAGCGCCTGCATCTGCGGCAAATAGCTCAGGTCTGCGGCGTAGCGCGCAGCGTGAACCAGCACGATGTTTTTAAAGCGCTCCAGGTCTTTGCCGTACTGCAAAATAGAGAGATAAGGGCCGATGGCCGTACCCGTTGCCAGCATCCAGAGCGTGTCGCAGTCGGGGATCTCTTCGAGCACAAAGAAGCCTGCCGCTTCACTCACAATTTGCACGTCGTCGCCGGGCTTTAGGGCGGCAAGGCGCGGGCTGAGCTTACCGTCAGGAACGGTGACCAGATAGAACTCGAGATCCGGGTTATCAGGCGCGTTAACGTAAGAGTAGGCGCGCTGCACGCGCTCGCCGTCGACGTCCAGCCCCAGCTTCGCAAATTGCCCGGCTTTAAACGGGTGAACGGGAGCATGTACGGTGAGACTAAATAGCGCATCGGTCCAGAACTGTACCTTTGTGACTTTACCTGTTACCCAGTCCGCCATGATCTTCTCCTGTGCTGTTTCTCTGTTCTATCTTCCGTACTTGTGGTGACAATTTCCAGCCCGTCAGGGCCGGAAAGCTCTATCGATCAAACGGTTTTACAGAATGTGCGTCTGTACGTCCGGGTCTTTGCGGTCGAGATAGTGGATAGACTGGATGCGACGAATGGTGCGTGATTTACCGCGGATCAGCAGCGTTTCGGTGGTCGCCATATTGCCCTTGCGGGTGATGCCGTCCAGCAGATCGCCTTTGGTGATGCCAGTCGCCGAGAAGACCACGTTATCGCTACGGGCCATCTCGTCCAGCTCAAGCACTTTATTGGCCTCGATGCCCATCGCTTCGCAGCGCGCCAGCTCGTTTTCTCCGATACGGCGGTTCTCTTCGCTGTCGCCTTTCACCTCGTGGCGGGGCAGCAGACGGGCCTGCATATCGCCATCGAGCGCGCGGATCACTGCCGCAGAGACCACACCTTCCGGCGCGCCGCCGATGCCGTACAGCACGTCTACTTCGCTGTCCGGCATGCAGGTCAGGATCGAGGCGGCAACGTCACCGTCCGGAATGGCAAACACGCGCACGCCGAGCTTTTGCATCTGCGCGATGGTGGCGTCGTGGCGCGGTTTCGCCAGAATCGTCACGGTGAGTTCGCTAAGAGGTTTGCCCAGGGCTTTGGCGACGTTGTGCAGGTTCTCTTCCAGCGGCAGGCTAAGGTCGATTGCGCCTTTCGCGCCAGGGCCGACAATCAGCTTTTCCATGTACATATCCGGCGCGTTAAGGAAGCAGCCCTTATCGCCCACGGCCAGCACCGCCAGGGCGTTGGCCTGACCCATTGCGGTCATGCGGGTACCTTCGATCGGGTCGACGGCGATATCCACGGCATCGCCTTTGCCGGTACCGACTTTTTCACCAATATAGAGCATTGGCGCTTCGTCGATCTCGCCTTCGCCGATCACGATGGTGCCGTCGATGTTGACCTGGTTAAGTACAATGCGCATGGCATGGACGGCTGCACCGTCTGCGGTATTTTTATCGCCACGACCCAGCCACTTATAGCCTGCAAGGGCGGCCGCTTCGGTGACGCGGGAAAACTCGATAGCAAGTTCACGTTTCATGAGGTACTCGTGCAATCAAAAGGAATTGCACGAAGTTTATCACAGAGTGGGGGAGGGGAGTTTTAAGTCCCCTCTCCCCTTTGGGGAGAGGGTTAGGGTGAGGGGTAAGTTTGTCTTACTCCTCGTGTTCTTCCCACGCCAGGGCGCGTTTCACCGCTTTCTTCCAGCCGCTGTAGCGGAAGTTACGCTCGGTGGTTTCGATGCCCGGACGGAATTCGCGTTCGATAACCGCTTTTTCCTGCAGCTCGTCCAGGTTCTGCCAGAAGCCTACCGCCAGACCGGCAAGGTACGCCGCGCCCAGCGCCGTGACTTCACGCACTTCAGGGCGCTCAACGCGGGTGCCCAGAATGTCGGACTGGAACTGCATCAGGAAGTTATTCGCTACCGCACCGCCGTCCACGCGCAGGGCGTGCAGACGAATACCGGAGTCAGCCTGCATCGCTTCCAGCACGTCGCGCGTCTGGTAGGCGATGGATTCCAGGGTAGCGCGAATAATGTGGTTAGAGTTCACACCGCGCGTCAGCCCGAAAATTGCGCCGCGTGCATACGGGTCCCAATACGGTGCACCCAGACCGGTGAACGCAGGCACCACGTACACGCCGTTGGTGTCTTTCACTTTGGTCGCGAAGTACTCGGAGTCGAACGCATCGCTGATCAGCTTCATCTCGTCGCGCAGCCACTGGATAGACGCACCGGCCATGAATACCGCACCTTCCAGCGCATAGTTCACTTCGCCGCGCGGGCCGCAGGCGATGGTGGTCAGCAGGCCGTTTTCTGATTTCACCGCTTTCTCGCCGGTGTTCATCAGCATAAAGCAGCCGGTGCCGTAGGTGTTCTTCGCCATCCCTTCCTTGACGCACAGCTGGCCGAACAGCGCCGCCTGCTGGTCACCGGCGATACCGGCGATAGGAATACGGGTGCCGCCTTTACCGCCGATGTTGGTCTGACCGTACACTTCTGAAGACTTACGCACTTCAGGCAGCATCGCGCGCGGAATGTCCAGCGCGTCCAGCATCTTGTCATCCCACTCCAGAGTGTTGATGTTGAACAGCATGGTACGCGAGGCGTTGGTGTAGTCGGTGACGTGCACGCGTCCCTGGGTCATCTTCCATATAAGCCAGGTATCGACGGTACCGAACAGCAGCTCGCCGCGTTTAGCACGCTCGCGTGAACCTTCTACGTGGTCGAGGATCCATTTCACTTTGGTGCCGGAGAAGTACGGGTCAACCACCAGACCGGTGGCGCTGCGCACGTACTCTTCCATACCGTCGCGCTTCAGCTGTTCGCAGATCTCGGATGTACGGCGGCACTGCCAGACGATAGCGTTGTAAATGGGCTTACCGGTTTCACGTTCCCAGACAATCGTCGTTTCACGCTGGTTGGTAATACCAATCGCGGCAATCTCGTCGGAACTGATATCGGCTTTCGCCAGCACTTCGACCAGCGTGGAGCTTTGTGACGCCCAAATCTCCATCGGGTCGTGTTCTACCCAGCCTGGACGAGGATAAATTTGCTCAAATTCGCGCTGTGACACGCTGACGATGTTCGCGTCATGATCCATTACGACAGCGCGGGAGCTGGTAGTGCCCTAGTCGAGCGCAACGATATATTTTTTTTCGGTCATGGTATGTGTCCCGTAGTCAGATTACAGCGAAGCTTTTTGTTGTGCGGTAGAAGTCGTTTCCTTCTCCTCTTCCACACAGGTGTCGCACGGTAAGTGGCGACCAATTAATTTGCGGTAGCTAAACGCACCCAGCGCAGCCCCGACAACCGGCGCAAACAGCGGTACCAGGAAGTAAGGAATGTCTTTGCCACCGGTGAAGGCGACGTCGCCCCAGCCGGCGATAAAGGCGAAGGCTTTTGGTCCGATATCACGTGCCGGGTTCATCGCGAAGCCGGTCAGCGGGCCCATGGATGCGCCAATCACCGCAATCAGCAAACCAATCAGCAGGGGGGCCAGCGGGCCGCGCGGAATGCCGTTTCCGTCGTCGGTCAGCGCCAGGATAACGCCCATCAGAATAGCGGTAATCACCATTTCAACTGCGAAAGCCTGCACAAAATTGATATGCGGGTTAGGGTAGGTTGAGAAGATGCCTGCCAGATCCAGACTTTCGACGCTGCCGCGTACCATATGATGCGTCTGTTCGAAGTCGATGAAAAGATTGTAATAAAGCCCGTAAACTAACGCCGCTGCGCAAAACGCGCCGGCAAACTGAGAAAGAATGAAAGGAACAACTTTGCGTCCGTCAAAGCACGCGAACAGCCACAGTGCGATTGTCACCGCCGGGTTAAGATGTGCACCAGAAACCCCTGCAGTCAGGTAGATGGCCATCGCCACGCCCAGACCCCAGATGATACTGATTTCCCACTGACCAAAACTGGCACCCGCCACTTTCAGTGCAGCAACACAGCCCACTCCGAAGAATATCAACAACCCGGTACCAAGGAACTCGGCAATGCACTGGCCTTTTAAGGTTGATGTCTGACTCATAATCGGAATCCTGAAGAAATTGATGTTTATTGTTAGCATGGCCGCCCGTGACAGCCACGATGCCCTGTAGACATAGTGTTAATTTATCGTTAACGAGCAAAAACGAGAAATATCGAAATCAAAATGTGTGGTCTGTGTCAATAAAATGAGCGTTTTCGCGCCATAAAGCACATTTTTGCATCAGTATAGGAATGTGAGCTGAATCATTTCATTAACGAATCAGTTAACAATTTAGGGGTATATGACGCGAACACACCAGGACCAGGGCTAAAAGTGTTGCAAACCTCGATCTGCGCGGTGTGTCGCTGGACACAGAGCGCCGCGCTCCATACAATCGACGGTATATGTCGTGCGCGTTTATGTTAAAGCGTCGCCTTGCAATTCAGGAGAGGTAGCATCATGTCTTTAGAAGTGTTTGAGAAACTGGAATCGAAAGTACAGCAGGCGATTGACACCATCACCCTGCTGCAGATGGAAATTGAAGAGCTGAAAGAAAAGAACAACAGCCTGGCGCAGGAAGTTCAGAACGCTCAGCACGGCCGCGAAGAACTGGAGCGCGAAAACAACCAGCTGCGCGAACAGCAGAACGGCTGGCAGGATCGCCTGCAGGCGCTGCTGGGACGTATGGAAGAAGTCTAATTTCTCTCGGGAAATACAGATGAAATAAGCCGGGTAAGGCGTCGCCTCCACCCGGCTTTTTTATGGTTCTCGCTGACTTTTTACTACTCGATATCCAGCGGATCTTCGGAAAGGATAATGCCGGTATTATCGGCGTAGAGATGATCCCCGGAGAAGAAGGTCACGCCGCCGAAATTGACGCGCACGTCGCTTTCGCCGATTCCATCACCTGCCGCCCCTACCGGTATGGCCGCGATGGCCTGAATCCCGATATCCATGTCTTCCAGATCGTCCACCTGACGCACGGAACCGTACACCACAAGGCCTTCCCACTCATTCTGAACGGCAATGCCGGCCAGTTCAGCATCAATTAATGCACGGCGCACGGAACCGCCGCCGTCGACCACAAGAACGCGGCCGCGGCCATTCTGTTCGAGCAGATCGTACAGCAACCCGTTGTCCTCGAAACATTTCACCGTGACGATTTGACCGCCAAACGACGACCTCCCACCAAAGTTGGAGAACAGCGGTTCAACGACGTTGACATCTTCCTGGTAGATGTCACAAAGCTCGGAGGTATCGTATTTCATAGGTTTAACGCTCAGTTGCTGCGAATGTGATCAGTATATCGTGCGAAATGCATTGTTGGCAAAATCATCAATTGTTAATTGATATTTGTCAGCTAACGCAGCGTCTGGCTTAACACAATCCCGATGACGAACAACAGGTTAGTCAGCAACGCGCCTTTTACCGTACGTTCCAGCATTGGCGGCATGGCGGACGGGCTGAGTTCACGCATCACAAAGCGGGCCTGCTTAATCAGCAGCGGCGCGGCAAGCACAAACAGCCAGCCCCACAAGCTCTGCAAGGAAATCAGGTTAAACAGCGCCAGGCAAACCAGCGCGCCAATGAGCAGGCAGGCGTGATAGCGGCGCGCATTGACCGGCCCCAGACGAACCGCCAGGGTATTTTTGCCGTTCTCGCGATCGCTGTCGATGTCGCGCAGGTTGTTGATGTTGAGCACCGCCGTCGCCAGCAGGCCGCAGGCGGTCGCGGGCAGGAACAGGGCAGGGATCACCGTATGCGCCTGCAGGTACCAGCTTCCCATCACGCTCAGCCAGCCGAAGAACACCAGTACGGAGATATCCCCGAGCCCAATATAACCGTAAGGACGCGTTCCGACGGTGTAGGTGATGGCCGCGATAATGGCCAGTAAACCCAGCACCAGGAAGCCAATGAAATCGCTGGTGGTCTTAGACGCCACCGTCACCAGCGCCAGGCCGGATACGCAGATCAGCACTACGGTGATAATCAGCGCGCGTTTCATCTGCGCTTGGGTAATCACCCCTTTCTGCATTCCGCGCAGTGGCCCTATGCGGTCCGGCTTGTCGCTGCCTTTTACCGCGTCGCCGTAGTCGTTGGCGAGATTGGAGAGAATTTGCAGCAGGCCGGCGGTAATCAATGCCAGCGCGGCGACCAGCGGATCAAAATAACCCTGCCACCAGGCAAGGGCGGTGCCGACGATAATTGCGGCAAAGGCCAGAGGAAGCGTTTTAGGGCGCAGACTTTCGAGCCACGCCTGAGTACGGCTGATGTCAGTCATAAGTATTTAGCCAATAAAAATGGGGGCATTAGCCCCCATTAAACGTGATGAGAATCCAGTAACCGCGATTATAGGATAAAACGGCTCAGATCTTCATCTGCCACTAACGCATCCAGATGTTTACTCACATATTCTGCGTCAATGGTAACGGTTTGACCGTTAAGGTCGCTCGCGTCGTAAGAGATATCTTCTACCAGGCGTTCCAGCACGGTATGCAGGCGACGCGCACCGATGTTCTCGGTGGTTTCGTTGACCTGCCATGCGGCCTGGGCAATACGCTTGATACCGTCTTCGGTGAACTCGAGGTTCACGCCTTCGGTCGCCATCAGCGCTTTGTACTGTACGGTAGCAGAGGCGTTCGGCTCGGTCAGGATACGTTCGAAATCTTCGGTCGTCAGCGCCTGCAGCTCAACGCGGATAGGCAGACGGCCCTGCAGTTCCGGGATCAGATCCGACGGGCTGGCAACCTGGAACGCCCCTGAAGCGATAAACAGGATGTGGTCCGTTTTCACCATGCCGTGCTTGGTGGAGACGGTGCAGCCTTCAACCAGCGGCAGCAGGTCGCGCTGAACGCCTTCGCGGGACACGTCCGGGCCGGAGCTGTTGCCGCCGCGCTTACAAATTTTGTCGATTTCGTCGATAAACACGATACCGTGCTGCTCAACCGCGTCGATAGCGTCCTGCTTCAGCTCTTCCGGGTTTACCAGCTTCGCCGCTTCTTCTTCAATCAGCAACTTCATCGCGTCTTTAATTTTCAGCTTACGCGCTTTCTGCTTCTGGCCGCCCAAGTTCTGGAACATGGACTGCAGCTGGCTGGTCATCTCTTCCATGCCCGGAGGCGCCATGATTTCCACACCCATTGGCGCGGCAGCGAGATCGATCTCAATCTCTTTGTCGTCCAGCTGGCCTTCACGCAGCTTCTTGCGGAATGCCTGACGCGCAGCGGACGGTTCCGCCTGCTGCTCTGCCTGGCCCCAGTTGTTTTTTGCAGGTGGGATCAGCACGTCGAGAATGCGCTCCTCGGCCATCTCTTCCGCGCGATAGCGGTTTTTCTCGATCGCCTGGACGCGCACCATCTTGATCGCCGAATCGGTCAGATCGCGGATGATGGAGTCCACTTCTTTACCCACATAGCCCACTTCGGTGAACTTGGTGGCTTCAACTTTGATGAACGGCGCGTTCGCCAGCTTCGCCAGACGACGGGCGATTTCGGTTTTACCGACGCCGGTCGGGCCGATCATCAGGATGTTTTTTGGCGTCACTTCGTGGCGCAGCTCTTCGTCAAGCTGCATCCGACGCCAGCGGTTACGCAGAGCAATAGCCACGGAACGCTTGGCGTTATCCTGGCCGATAATGTGTTTGTTCAGTTCGCTGACAATTTCGCGTGGGGTCATTTCAGACATGGGAGATCCTTACGCTTTGGAGGTCAATTCTTCGATGGTGTGGTTGTGGTTGGTATAAATGCAGATATCGCCTGCAATATCCAACGCCTTCACCGCGATATCACGCGCGTTCATGTCGGTATTCTCCAACAGCGCGCGGGCTGCAGCCTGGGCATAAGGGCCGCCGGAGCCGATGGCAATCAGGTCATTTTCCGGCTGAATGACGTCACCGTTACCGGTGATGATCAGCGAGGCGGTTTCATCGGCCACGGCCAGCAGCGCTTCGAGCTTGCGCAGCATGCGGTCGGTACGCCAGTCTTTCGCCAGCTCAACGGCAGCTTTCACCAGATGACCCTGGTGCATTTCCAGTTTGCGTTCAAACAGTTCAAACAGCGTGAAGGCGTCCGCCGTGCCGCCAGCAAAACCGGCGATCACTTTGTCGTTGTAGAGACGGCGCACTTTCTTCACGTTGCCTTTCATGACGGTATTACCCAGCGTGGCCTGGCCATCACCGGCGATTACCACATGGCCGTTACGGCGTACACTTACTATTGTTGTCACGAGCAGACCCCCTGGTTACAGAATCGGGAAACAGAAGCCCTGAGCCTGTGCTCAGGGCTGAATTAAATGATAGATGGGGGGGATTTTGGGGGTTTCAACCCCCGGAAGCGAGTCGAATGCAGTTTGTGTGGCCGGCGATTTTCAACCGCGAAATGGTGCCATCGGCATTTTCTTTGCCTTTGACCGGCCCAATCACCACGCGATTCCAGCCGTTATTGGTGGTAATACGCGAATCAAACCCTTCAAAGGCCAGCTGCGCGCGCACCGTTTCCGCCTGCTCTGCGCCTTTGAACGAACCGCACTGCACCATCCAGCGGCGCTCGTCTTTTTTCTCTGCCGTCTGCTTCGGCGCTTCGGTCTCTTTGGTCACCGGCGCTGCCTGCTGCGTTTTCGGCTGCTGCGCGGTGGTATGCGCTGGCGTCTGGAGCAGATCCTGATACGGCTGAGCCGCCTGTTTCTGCGGCTGCGTTTTCGGCTGCTGCTGGACAGGCTGAGACTGCGCCGTACGCGTCTGCTGTTGGTATGGCTGTTCCGTTACCCGGGGCTGTGCTTTCGGCTGCTGCACCGGCTGGGTTTGCGCCCACTGCTGCTGTTGTTGCTGCTGGATCTGCTGTTGCGCCTGACGTCGCTGCAGCGTTTGCTGGCGCTGTGCCGGCGTCTGCTCATTCCACGGTACTTCGTTCAGCTGCGTAGGCTGCTGGCGCATATCGGCCTGCATTTGGGCCAGCAGCTGACGCTGTTCATCCGTCAGCTGATTCGCATTCTGCACTTCACCACCCGCAGAAGGTTCGGTTGGCGCACGCACCCCGGGCTGACGGCTTTCCAGCTCTTTGATATAGCGCCAGCGCTCTTCAGGCTTCGGAGGAAGGCCGTTTCCGGCAACTTTACTGGCCTGAAGCGCCTCAGACTCTTCTTTTTTATGGTGCGTGATAAAGTACAGGCCACCAATAAAGGCGACGACTACAGCCGCAGCAATAGCGACCATTGCTGGCGAGACAGCAGGCAGGTTACGTTGCTTTTTCCTTGAGCTACTCTTTTTGCGTCGCGAAGGTGCCGGCTGGCCGCGACGTACATAATCTCGTTGTGCCACTATCGTTTCGCTGTATTTATTCGTTCGTCAGTCCGCCATGTTACTTAAGCGGCGGGGCTTTGACCAGATAAGGGTATCCGAAAGACGTTTACTTTAAGTCAATGCCTGGGTCGTGCCGCGGACAATCAATTCACAGTCCAGCAACCGCGAGCCGCTGCTAACTGTTTGACCGTGAAGCTGATCCAGCAGAAGAAGCATCGCTTCGCGGCCGATTTGGTAGCGCGGCTGAGCGACCGTTGAGAGCGGCGGATCGCAAAATTCTGAAAGCGAAATATTGTCGAATCCGATGATCGATAAATCTTTCGGTATCCGCAGGCCGCGGCGTTTGGCGTACGATAATGCGCCCAGCGCCATCACGTCGCTGTGACAAAATACGGCGGTTGGCGGTTCAGGCAGGTCCAGGAGTTTCTCCAGCGCTTGTCCACCCGCAGCGAAGGTAAAGTCACCGCGCGCAATGTAGTGCGGATCGACGGTGACGCCGGTACGGCGCAGCGCCTGAACGTAGCCCTGTAAGCGATAGTGACACAGCGGCATCTCTTCCGGCCCGGCAATACAGCCAATGCGCTTGTGCCCCAGTTCCTGGAGATAGTTTACGGCGTTGAACGCGGCGGTGAGGTTATCAATGTGGACCGTCGGCAGCTCCAGCTCCGGCGCAAACTCGTTGGCCATCACCATCGGCGGTAAATTACGCTGCTCTTCAATGCTGGCATCAAACGGCAGGCGAGAGCCAAGCAGCAGCATGCCGTCGATCTGCTTGGTGATAATGAGATCGATGAAGGTTTTTTCCTGCTGGTTCTGATGAGCACAGTCGCCAATCAGCACCAGGTAACCCTGTTCCGCTGCGGTGACTTCAATACCGCGGATAATCTCGCTGAAGAAGGGGTCACAGATGTCCGGCACAATCACCAGAATGGTGCGCGACTCATTGCGTTTGACGTTACGCCCCATCGCCTGTGGGAAATAGCCCACTTCAAGCGCAGCCTGCTCTACCCGGTTACGGGTCGCCTGGGAGACTTTATCCGGGTTCATTAATGCGCGGGACACGGTTGCCGTAGAGACTTGTGCTTTCTGGGCAACGTCTTTCATGGTCGCCGGTGCAACCTCTTTCCTGGACTTCAACGTCTTCTCCTCGCCTGAACACCGAACTTCTGACATCACCATTTTTACAGATAGTTAATGGAATCGGTTACAGAATTTTCATAAAAAGTGTGAGGAGCGTTAAATTTTTCGATCCGTCTTCAGCCTTCGATGGGATCGACGTCCAGTACCCACTTCACTTTTCGCGCTTCCGGCAGCGTGTTGATGAGCGCCAGCGTGCCGCTGACGATGTGCTGAAGACGAATGCGCGAGGGGTGCTGAAGTAAGATTTGCCAGCGAAAACGCCCGCCGCGCTTTGGTGCGAGTGCCGGCACCGGGCCCAGGATCCACAGCTGATTATCCACCAGCGGGCTGGCCTGCAGGAGATTTCTCAGCTGCTGCAGGAAAAGCGGCGCCTGCTGGTTGTTGTGATCTTCCGCGCGGATGATGACGTGGCTGGTCCACGGCGGCAGCTGCATGGTCTGGCGTTCGGCCAGCGCCTGTTCGGCAAAGGCGTCATAGCCTTTATGCAGCAGGGTTTGCAGCAGCGGATGCTCAGGGTGGTGCGTTTGCAGCACCACTTCGCCCTGTTTACCGGCGCGACCGGCACGCCCTGCCACCTGGGTATAAAGCTGGGCGAAGCGCTCGGCTGAGCGGAAATCTGCCGAAAACAGCGCGCCGTCTACGTCCAGCAGGGCGACCAGCGTGACGTCCGGGAAGTGGTGGCCTTTGGCCAGCATCTGTGTACCAATCAGAATGCGTGCGCCGCCGCGATGCACTTCCGCCAGCTGCTGTTCCAGCGCGCCCTTGCGGCTGGTGGTGTCCCGGTCGATACGAGAAATCGGCACGTCCGGGAAGAAGGGGCTAAGCGCCTGTTCCAGCTGTTCCGTCCCCAGACCGACCGGCACGATATGCGTTGAGCCACATGACGGGCACTGGCGCGGCACCGGGCGCTGGCTGTCGCAGTGGTGGCAGCGCAAATGCCGCTGGGCCTGATGGAAGGTGTAGTAGTGGTCGCAGCGCGGACACTCGGCAATCCAGCCGCAGTCGTGGCACAGCAGTGCGGGGGCAAATCCGCGGCGGTTGAGAAACAGAATGACCTGGTTCCCCGCCTGCAAGTGCTGGCGCATGCGGGTAATCAATGCCGGCGCAAGCCCGGCCTGAACCTGCTGGCCTTTCAGATCCAGCACGTGCTGAATGGCCGGACGGGCATTCCCCGCCCGACGCGTCAGGCGCAGCATATGGTATTTACGCTGGCGCACGTTGTGCAGCGTTTCGAGCGCCGGCGTGGCGGAGCCGAGAATAATGGGAATTTGCTCACTGTGCGCGCGATAAACCGCCAGGTCGCGGGCGTGATAGCGCCAGCCTTCCTGCTGTTTATAGGAGCTGTCGTGCTCTTCGTCGATCACGATAACGCCAAGATTTTTAAACGGCGTAAACAGCGACGAGCGGGTGCCGATCACAATCGCCGCTTCGCCGTTTTTCGCTTTCAGCCAGGCGCTGAGGCGTTCGCTGTCGTTCAGGCCGGAGTGCAGCACCTCAACCGGCGCGTTAAAGCGCTCGCGGAATCGGGCGATGGTTTGCGGCGTCAGGCCAATTTCCGGCACCATCACCAGCGCCTGTTTGCCCTGCGCGAGCACGTTTTCCAGCACGCTCAGGTAGACTTCGGTCTTGCCGGAACCGGTGACCCCCGCCAGCAGCCAGGCAGAGAAATGATCGGAGGCGCTATGAATCGCGCCCACGGCGGTGGCCTGCTCGGTATTCAGACGCAGGCGATCCCCTGAAACGGAGAAACTCTCCCGCCAGTCGTAAAGAGCGGGGGCTTCGCTGGCCAGTTCGCTCAGCCCTTTCTTTCTTAAGGCCTGTAGCGCCGTTTCGCTGACCTCAAGCTCGTCGACCTGATGTCGCCAGATTTTTCCCTGACGCAGCGCCGCCAGCGCCTGCTGCTGTTTCTGCGATCGCTTCAGGCTGTTGATATCCACCGCCTGGCCCTGCTCGGTGGCAAACCAGTACCACATCGGCGCATGGCTGGCGCTCTTGCCCTGACGCAGCATAATTGGCAGGGCGTGGAACAGCACGTCGCCAATCGGGTGATGATAATAATCCGCCGCCCACAGCAGCAGTCGCCAGGTGCTGGTAGAGTAAACCGGCTCGCTGTCCAGCACCTCAACGACCGACTTCAGCTCGTTAAGCGGCAATTCGCTTTTATCGCTGACGGAGACGACGATCCCCACGCGCTGCTGTTTGCCAAACGGCACGGTCACGCGGCAGCCCGCTTTGGCGCTCATGCTGTCGGGCAGCAGGTAGTCAAAGGTGCGGGGAAGCGGAACGGGCAGGGCAACGTGAGCGACGGGCATCGAATCTTCCTGACTTGAAAAGTGGCGCGTTAGTATACACATTAGTAAAAGCGGCGTGCGGATCAGTTTGCATACGTTGGTCAAATTCTGTATGATTCGCCGCCTTTGGTGTACTTTACGCCAAAGAACTTACAATCAACATCGCGTGGTGTCTGGCGTTAGGGCTGGAAGAGCGACGCGGCCTTAACTGAGGTTCTCCCATGAAAAAAGATATTCACCCGAAATACGAAATGATTACTGCAAACTGTTCTTGCGGTAACTCTATCCAGATCCGCTCTACCGTGGGTCACGATCTGAACCTGGACGTGTGCGGCAAATGCCACCCGTTCTACACTGGTAAGCAGCGTGACGTTGCAACCGGTGGTCGTGTTGACCGCTTCAACAAGCGTTTCAGCATCCCGGGCGCTAAATAAGTTTCCCGAAAAAAAGGCACCGCAAGGTGCCTTTTTTGTATCCGCTTCTCAGTATTCCCACGTATCCGGGTCAATACCCAGTTCACGCATGATCACCTTCGCCTCTTCCGGGATTTCATCACTGCGCTCTTTGCGCAGATCTTCATCGTTCGGCAACGGTTGACCGGTAAACGCATGCAGAAACGCTTCGCACAGCAGTTCGCTGTTGGTCGCGTGGCGCAGGTTGTTCACCTGACGACGCGTGCGTTCATCGGTGAGGATCTTCAACACCTTCAGAGGAATGGAAACCGTAATTTTCTTTACTTGCTCACTCTTCTTACCGTGCTCAGCGTATGGGCTGATATATTCGCCGCTCCATTCAGCCATGAGATACCTTTAATCCTCTCAGTCATTTATTTAAAGGTGCAAAACCTGTAACCACCCGTTTTGAACCGCAATCTTGTCTAGTTTACCGTAGAGACGATACCGTGGCACGGATATTGCCGCTGCAGCGTGCACTAAAGCATATAATTTTAACGGCTATTTGCGCATTGCTCAATCTATACGCAAAGAAGTTTAGATGTCCAGATGTATTGACGTCCATACTTTCAATGTTTACTCTGGTGCCTGACTTTTCACCTCATTCGCCAGGAAGCCCTCACCATGACGCGTAAACAGGCCACTATTGCAGTGCGTAGCGGATTAAATGATGACGAGCAGTACGGCTGCGTTGTCCCGCCGATTCATCTTTCCAGTACCTATAACTTCACCGGATTTAATGAACCCCGCGCGCATGATTATTCGCGTCGTGGCAACCCTACGCGTGACGTGACCCAGCGCGCGCTGGCCGAGCTGGAAGGTGGCGCAGGTGCAGTATTAACCAATACGGGGATGTCCGCCATTCATCTGGTGACCACGGTGTTCCTGAAACCGGGCGATCTGCTGGTTGCGCCGCACGACTGCTACGGCGGCAGCTATCGCCTGTTTGACAGCCTGGCGAAACGCGGCTGCTATCGCGTGCTGTTTGTCGATCAAAACGACGAACAAGCGCTGAAACAGGCCCTGGCAGAGAGACCGAAGCTGGTTCTGGTGGAAAGTCCAAGCAATCCATTGTTGCGCGTTGTCGATATTGCGAAAATTTGTCAGCTCGCAAGGGATGCGGGAGCGATAAGTGTAGTGGATAATACGTTCCTCAGTCCGGCCCTTCAGAACCCACTCGCACTGGGTGCCGATCTGGTATTGCATTCATGCACTAAATATCTGAACGGCCATTCTGATGTGGTGGCGGGCGTGGTGATAGCTAAAGATCCCGACGTTGTCACCGAACTGGCATGGTGGGCCAATAATATTGGCGTCACCGCGGGGGCCTTCGACAGCTATCTGCTGTTGCGCGGCATCCGCACGCTGTCGCCGCGCATGGACGTGGCGCAGCGCAATGCCCAGGCGATTGTCGATTTCCTGAAAACCCAGCCGCTGGTGAAGAAGCTCTATCACCCGTCGCTGCCGGAAAATCAGGGGCACGAGATTGCCGCGCGTCAGCAGAAAGGGTTTGGCGCGATGTTAAGTTTTGAACTGGACGGTGACGAGCAAACGCTGCGTCGCTTCCTGAGCGGGCTGTCATTGTTTACGCTGGCGGAATCCTTAGGTGGGGTTGAAAGCTTGATCTCCCACGCCGCGACCATGACGCACGCAGGTATGGCACCGGAAGCTCGTGCTGCCGCCGGAATTTCTGAGACGCTGCTGCGTATCTCAACCGGCATTGAAGATTCTGAAGATTTAATTGCCGATCTGGAAAATGCCTTCCGGATCGCAGCCAAGGGGTAATCATGAGTGTGATAGCGCAGGCAGGGGCGAAGGGTCGTCAACTGCACAAGTTTGGTGGTAGTAGTCTTGCTGATGTGAAATGTTACCTGCGCGTTGCAGGCATCATGACGGAATATTCACAGCCGGGTGACATGATGGTTGTCTCGGCGGCGGGCAGCACCACCAACCAGTTGATTAGCTGGCTGAAACTGAGCCAGACCGATCGCCTTTCTGCGCATCAGGTGCAACAGTCCTTACGCCGCTACCAGAGCGAGCTGATTGCCGGCCTGCTGCCTGCGGAAGTGGCGGACGGGCTGATCAGCGCCTTCACGCATGACCTTGAGCGTCTGGCTGCACTGCTGGACAGCGGGATTACCGACGCGGTGTATGCCGAAGTGGTGGGGCACGGTGAAGTGTGGTCCGCGCGCCTGATGGCCGCCGTGCTGCAGCACCTGGGCGTGGACGCAGCCTGGCTCGACGCGCGTGATTTTCTGCGCGCCGAACGCGCCGCGCAGCCGCAGGTGGATGAAGGGTTGTCCTACCCGCTGCTGCAACAGCTGCTGGTGCAGCACCCGGGCAAACGTATTGTCGTCACCGGCTTTATCAGCCGCAGCAACGCGGGCGAAACCGTGCTGCTGGGCCGTAACGGTTCGGACTACTCGGCAACGCAGATTGGTGCCCTGGCGGGCGTGTCCCGCGTCACTATCTGGAGCGACGTGGCCGGTGTTTACAGCGCGGATCCGCGTAAAGTGAAAGATGCCTGCCTGCTGCCGCTGCTGCGTCTCGACGAAGCCAGCGAGCTGGCGCGTCTGGCCGCGCCGGTGCTGCACGCGCGCACGCTGCAGCCGGTTTCCGGCAGCGATATCGACCTCCAGCTGCGCTGCAGTTACACCCCGGATCAAGGCTCCACGCGCATTGAGCGCGTGCTGGCGTCCGGTACCGGGGCGCGTATTGTCACCAGCCACGACGACATCTGCCTGATTGAGTTCCAGGTGCCTGCGGGCCAGGACTTCAAGCTGGCGCATAAAGATATCGACACGATCCTGAAACGCGCCCAGGTGCGTCCGTTGGCCGTTGGCGTGCATAACGATCGTCAGCTGCTGCAGTTCTGCTACACCGCTGAAGTGGCGGACAGCGCGCTGAAAATTCTGGATGAAGCTGGCCTGCCGGGCGAGCTTCGCCTGCGTCAGGGGCTGGCGCTGGTGGCGATGGTGGGCGCGGGCGTCACCCGTAACCCGCTGCACTGCCACCGCTTCTGGCAGCAGCTGAAAGGCCAGCCGGTGGAATTCACCTGGCAGTCGGAGGAGGGCATCAGCCTGGTCGCCGTTCTGCGTAAAGGGCCAACCGAGAGCCTGATCCAGGGCCTGCACACCTCTCTGTTCCGCGCGGAAAAGCGCATCGGTCTGGTGCTGTTCGGGAAAGGCAACATCGGTTCCCGCTGGCTGGAGCTGTTTGCCCGCGAACAGGTGACGCTCTCGGCGCGTACCGGATTCGAATTCGTTCTTGCGGGCGTGGTGGACAGCCGCCGCAGCCTGCTGAACTACGAAGGGCTGGACGCCAGCCGCGCGCTTGCCTTCTTTAATGATGAAGCCGTAGAGCAGGATGAAGAGTCGCTGTTCCTGTGGATGCGCGCGCACCCGTATGACGATCTGGTGGTGCTGGACGTTACCGCCAGCGAACAGCTTGCGGATCAGTATCTGGATTTCGCCAGCCACGGTTTCCACGTTATTAGTGCGAACAAGCTGGCGGGGGCGAGCAGCACCGATAAATACCGCCAGATCCACGATGCGTTTGAAAAAACAGGGCGCCACTGGCTTTATAACGCCACCGTTGGGGCTGGCCTGCCGGTCAACCACACCGTGCGTGACCTGATTGAAAGCGGCGACAGCATTCTGGCGCTGAGCGGTATCTTCTCCGGCACGCTCTCCTGGCTGTTCCTGCAGTTTGACGGCACCGTACCCTTCACCGACCTGGTGGATCAGGCGTGGCAGCAGGGCTTAACCGAGCCCGATCCGCGCGTTGACCTTTCCGGCAAAGACGTGATGCGTAAGCTGGTGATCCTGGCGCGTGAGGCCGGTTACGATATCGAACCGGATGCCGTACGCGTCGAATCGCTGGTGCCTGCCGGCTGTGAAGAAGGTTCTGTGGATCATTTCTTTGAAAATGGTGAAGAGCTTAACGAGCAGATGGTACAGCGTCTGGAGGCGGCGAACGAGATGGGGCTGGTGCTGCGCTACGTGGCGCGTTTCGAGGCCAACGGAAAAGCGCGAGTCGGCGTCGAGGCGGTGCGTCCTGAACATCCGCTGGCGGCGCTGCTGCCGTGCGATAACGTCTTCGCCATCGAAAGCCGCTGGTATCGCGATAACCCGCTGGTGATCCGTGGTCCGGGCGCGGGGCGCGATGTCACCGCTGGAGCCATTCAGTCCGACATCAACCGTCTGGCTAAGCTGCTGTAACTCCTCACCCTGGCCCTCTCCCCGGACCGTACAGTGGGAGAGGGCACCTGTCAGGACAGATTAAACCAACCGGTTTTTCGCATCCGCTATCGCCTGCGCCACCTGCTTAGGCGACACGCCGCCTTTCGCGGCACGTTTATCCAGACAGGACTGCAGCGCAAGGATCGGATACACATCATCCCCGATAACCGCGCTGAACTTCTGCAGGTCGGCCAGCGGCAGATCTTCCAGCGGTTTACCCTGACGAATGGCTTCCACCACCGCTTCACCCACAATATGGTGCGCTTCACGGAACGGTACGCCTTTCGCCACCAGATAATCCGCCAGTTCGGTAGAGTTCGCATAGCCCTGCTGAGCCGCTTCCTGGCAGCGCGGACGTTTCACCTGAATGCCGTCCAGCACCAGCGCGCCCATATGCAGACAGTCCAGCCAGGTGTCGAGCGCGTCGAACAGCCCTTCTTTGTCTTCCTGCATGTCTTTGTTGTACGCCAGCGGCAGCCCTTTCAGGGTCATCATCATGCCGGTCAGCGCGCCCTGCACGCGGCCACATTTGCCGCGGATCAGCTCAAGCGCGTCCGGGTTTTTCTTCTGCGGCATCAGGGATGAGCCTGAGGTCACGCGGTCAGACAGCTCGACGAAGCCCGCTTCGCCAGAGTTAAAGAAGATTAGGTCTTCGGCAAAGCGCGAAAGGTGCACCATTCCGATAGACGCATTGGATAGCAGCTCCAGCACGTGGTCGCGGTCGGACACGCTGTCCAGGCTGTTACGGGTGGCGGAGGCAAAGCCCAGCCAGCCTGCCAGCTGCTCACGGTCGATTTCATACGCCGTACCGGCCAGCGCGCCGCTGCCCAGCGGGCTGACGTCCAGACGTTTCAGGGTATCCTGAAGACGGCTTTCGTCACGCGCCAGCATCTCGACGTAGGCCAGACACCAGTGTGCGAAGGTCACCGGCTGCGCGCGCTGCAGGTGGGTATAACCCGGCATCACCGCGTCCTGGTTGTTCTGCGCGGTCTCCACCAGCGCGCTCTGCAGCTGACGGTTAGCCGCCAGCAGTTCGCCAACGGTATCTTTACACCACAGCTTCAGATCGGTGGCGACCTGGTCGTTACGGCTGCGGCCGGTATGCAGCTTTTTACCCAGCTGGCCGACTTTGTCGATAAGCTTGCCTTCCACCCAGCTGTGAATATCTTCAGCATCGCTTTCGAGGATCTGCTGCGGATTAAGACGTACCTCTTCCAGCAGATTGTTCAGCGCCTCTTCCAGCCGTAATTGTTCGTCTGCGGTCAGTACGCCCACCGTCACCAGCGCTTTGGACCAGGCCACAGAGCCGACAATATCCTGTTCGGCCAGGCGGTAGTCGAAGCGCAAAGAGTCGTTGAACTGTTTGAACCGCTGATCCGCTGCCTGTGTAAAACGCCCACCCCAAAGTGCCATAACATGATTCCTTTATTCGTTAGTTCTGCCGGGTGGCGCTTCGCTTACCCGGCCTACGGTCATTCAATAAAAACTTACGCTAAAATACGCGTGCCAATCGGCGTGCCGTTGAACAGCGCAGGCAGTTGTTCCGCGTGGCGCCAGGAGGCGATATCCACCGGGCGGCCCAGCGTGCGTGCGGCATCCAGCGCGGCGTTCACTTTGACGATCATGCCGTCGGTAATAATACCCTGGGCAATCAGCTGCTCGGCTTTCTCAGCCGTCATTTCCGCAATGCGCTGGCCTTTGCCGTCCAGAATGCCGCTCACGTCGGAAAGCAGGATCAGATCCGCGCCCAGCGTTGCCGCCAGTGCCGTCGCCGCCTGGTCAGCGTTGACGTTCATCAGATCGCCCTCTTCGGTCACGCCGATAGAGCTCACCACCGGCAGGAAACCCCCTTCCAGCAGCGTGTTAATCAGCTTAGGCGAACCTGGCTGCGCCAGTCCAACGTGACCGAGCTCTTCGTCGAGCTGGGTCACTTTTACGCTGTCGCCATCGCCCAGATAGAGGCCCACGGACGCGATGTGGTGTTTCTTCGCCCACGCCAGCAGCGTTTTGTTCGCCGTGCCCGCCAGCGCGCCGGTAATGATGTCAATCTGATCGGCAGGCGTGACGCGCAGGCCGTTCTTCTTTTTCACCGGCAGGTTGAGCCCTTTCATCAGCTCGTCCACCACGCAGCCGCCGCCGTGCACAATCACCAGCGGACGCTGGTGTGATTCGCGATAGTTCACCAGCGCGGTAAACAGACGCTCCAGCGCTTCTTCGCTGTCCAGCAGTACACCACCGAGTTTGATAATTAATGGGTTCATCATCACACCTTAAATAAGAGCCTGCGTTTCAGGGAAGCCGAAACGAATATTTGCACACTGCATTGCCTGTGCGGCAGCGCCTTTGAGTAAGTTATCTTCCGCGGCGACCACAATCAGATGCTCGCCCTGCACGGCAAAGCCGATGTCGCAGAACGGCAGGCCGACCACGTTTTTCAGCGCCGGCACGCCTTTATCGTACAGGCGCACCAGCGGTTTATCCGAATACGCCTGCGTGAAGGCCTCGTTCACCTGCTCTTTGGTCACGCCCGGCTTCAGGCGACAGGTAATGGTTTCGAGGATCCCACGCGGGAAGCTGCCCAGGTGCGGGGTGAAAATAACGTCCGCGCCCAGATGCGTCGTGATTTCAGGGTGATGACGGTGATTAAACACGCCATACGGCTGAAGGCTCACTTCGCAGAAGCTGTTGGAGATAGCCGCCTTGCGGCCTGCGCCGCTCACGCCGCTGGTGGCGTTGATCACCGGCCACTGGCTCAGATCCAGCAGGCCCGCGTCGATCAGCGGCTTCAGGGAAAGCTGCGCCGCCGTCGGGTAGCAGCCCGGAACGGCAATCAGGTCCGCTTCTTTCAGTTTGTCTGCGCTCCACTCCGCCAGGCCGTACACCGCTTTTTCCAGCAGATCCGGATGCTGATGGGTGAAGCCGTAATATTTTTCGTAAAACGCACCGTCGTTCACGCGGAACGCGCCGGAAAGGTCGAAGACCACGCAGCCGGCCGCCAGGAACTGCGGCGCCAGGTCGTGGCTGACCTCGTGCGCGGTGGCTAAAAACACCACGTCGACGCCGTCGGTAAACTCGCTGATGTCAGACATGGGCTGCAGCGGCAGATCGACAATGCCCTTAAGCTGCGGATGCAAATCGGAAATTAACTTTCCTGCATCATTGCTTTGCGCTGACACGGTCAAAGCGGTTATGGTCATATGTGGATGGCGATTCACGTAGCTTACAAGCTCTGCGCCCGCATAACCGCTAGCGCCTACAATCAGCGTATTCAACATCGGGTTCCTTTATGCTCAACGTTAGTGTATTTTTATTCACATTTATTGCATGAATATTGATACTATCACGACCTAAGGTGTGTCAACAATGAAAATGAACTTACCGCCATTTATCGAGATCTACCGCGCCCTGATTGCCACACCGTCCATCAGCGCAACGGAAGAAGCGCTGGATCAGAGCAATGAGTCTTTAATCAATCTGCTGGCGGGTTGGTTTAGCGATCTTGGGTTTAACGTTGAGGTTCAGCCCGTCCCCGGAACCCGCCACAAATTTAACCTGCTCGCCAGCACCGGAACCGGTGCGGGCGGCCTGCTGCTGGCCGGTCATACCGATACGGTGCCGTTTGACGACGGCCGCTGGACGCGCGATCCGTTCACCCTGACCGAGCACGACAACAAGCTCTATGGTCTCGGCACCGCCGACATGAAAGGCTTCTTCGCCTTTATCCTCGACGCGCTGCGTGACGTGGACGTGACGAACCTTAAAAAACCGCTCTACATTCTGGCGACCGCCGATGAAGAAACCAGCATGGCGGGCGCGCGCTACTTCTCTGAAAACACGTCGATTCGCCCGGACTGCGCGATCATCGGCGAGCCGACGTCTCTGCAGCCGATCCGCGCGCACAAAGGCCATATTTCTACGGCCGTGCGCGTGCTGGGCCAGTCCGGCCACTCCAGCGATCCGGCGCGCGGCGTGAACGCCATTGAGCTGATGCATGACGCCATCGGCCGTATCATGACCCTGCGCGACGATCTGAAAGAGCGCTACCACTACGACGCGTTCACCGTGCCGTATCCGACCCTGAACCTCGGCAGCCTGCACGGCGGCGATGCCTCGAACCGCATCTGCGCCTGCTGCGAACTGCATATGGACATTCGCCCGCTGCCGGGCATGACCCTCAGCGATCTCGACGGCCTGCTGAATGAAGCGCTGGCTCCGGTGAGCGAGCGCTGGCCGGGCCGCCTGACGGTCTCCGAACTGCATCCGCCGATCCCGGGTTACGAATGCCCGCCGGACCATCAGCTGGTTGAGGTGGTGGAAAAGCTGCTCGGTGAGAAAACCGACGTGGTGAACTACTGCACCGAAGCGCCGTTTATTCAGACGCTTTGCCCTACGCTGGTCCTGGGCCCCGGCTCCATCAACCAGGCGCACCAGCCGGATGAATATCTGGAAACCCGCTTCATCAAGCCAACCCGCGAACTGATTACCCAGGTTGTGCATCACTTCTGCTGGCATTAAAACCGCACCGTACATCCCATAGGGGAGAGGACTGCGCGATGCGGTTTTTTCCCCTTTACCCAAAGGGGTGTACGGTCCTGGGGAGGCGATGTCTCACTCCCTACCACCCATCATGAACTTTCTTCATCTTTCCTGAGCAAACCTCACCGTTATTGTTGATTATTTATGTTGACGTCCCTCCGCTTTTCCGTCATTTTTACATCTGGACGTCTAAACGTATAGAAGTTCACAACACAACAAATAACGACATGCGATTGATAGAGGTAAGGTATGAGCTTTTTTCACGCCAACCAGCGGGAAGCACTGAATCAGAGCCTGGCCGAAGTAAACGGCCAGATTAACGTCTCTTTTGAATTTTTCCCGCCGCGCACCAGTGAAATGGAGCAAACCCTGTGGAGCTCTATCGATCGTCTTAGCAGCCTGAAGCCGAAGTTCGTCTCCGTGACTTACGGCGCTAACTCCGGCGAGCGTGACCGGACGCACAGCATCATTAAAGGCATCAAAGATCGTACCGGTCTGGAAGCGGCGCCGCATCTCACCTGTATCGACGCGACCCGCGACGAGTTACGGGCCATCGCCCAGGATTACTGGAATAACGGCATTCGTCATATCGTCGCACTGCGCGGTGACCTGCCGCCGGGCAGCGGTAAGCCGGACATGTATGCCGCCGATCTGGTCGCGCTGCTGAAAGACGTGGCTGACTTTGATATCTCCGTTGCCGCTTATCCTGAGGTGCATCCGGAAGCGAAAAGCGCCCAGGCCGATCTGCTTAACCTGAAGCGTAAAGTGGACGCCGGCGCGAACCGCGCCATTACCCAGTTCTTCTTTGATGTGGAAAGCTACCTGCGTTTCCGTGACCGCTGCGTCTCCGCAGGCATCGACGTTGAAATTATTCCGGGTATTCTGCCGGTCTCTAACTTCAAACAGGCGAAGAAGTTTGCTGATATGACCAATGTTCGCATTCCGCTGTGGATGTCCAAAATGTACGAAGGGCTGGACGATGACCCGGAAACCCGCAAGCTGGTGGGGGCCAATATCGCGATGGACATGGTGAAAATTTTAAGCCGTGAAGGGGTGAAAGATTTCCACTTCTATACGCTGAACCGCGCGGAGATGAGCTACGCCATTTGCCATACGCTGGGCGTTCGTCCGGCGTAATAAGCACAAAGCCCTCGTTTTACGAGGGTTTTTTTGTCACGCGAATAGTTAAAAGGTATTAGCTATCGAATCTGTGGATTAATTCAACTATAACTTATTGCTAGTGGTGTATATCGTAACGGTAACACTGTAAAAGGGAGCATAGCGATGAGCACGTCAGACGAGACCAATAAAGCGGCATCGGTCGGCAAATGCCCGTTCCACCAGGGCGGCGTCGATCACAGCGCGGGGGCAGGTACAGGCAGCCGCGACTGGTGGCCAAAACAACTCCGCATCGATCTTCTTAACCAACATTCCAATCGTTCGAACCCGCTGGGTGAAGACTTCGACTACCGCAAAGAATTCAGCAAACTTGATTACTCCGCCCTTAAAGGCGACCTCAAAGCCCTTTTAACCGACTCTCAACCGTGGTGGCCTGCCGACTGGGGCAGCTATGCGGGCCTGTTTATCCGTATGGCCTGGCACGGCGCGGGTACCTATCGCTCCGTTGACGGACGCGGCGGTGCCGGACGCGGTCAACAGCGCTTTGCGCCGCTGAACTCCTGGCCGGATAACGTGAGCCTGGATAAGGCGCGCCGTCTGCTGTGGCCCATCAAGCAAAAATACGGACAAAAAATTTCCTGGGCCGACCTGTTTATCCTCGCGGGTAACGTGGCGCTGGAGAACTCTGGCTTCCGTACGTTTGGTTTTGGTGCCGGGCGTGAAGACGTCTGGGAACCAGACCTGGACGTGAACTGGGGTGATGAAAAAGCCTGGCTGACCCACCGTGACCCGGAAGCGCTGGCCAAGCGTCCTCTGGCCGCCACCGAAATGGGCCTGATCTACGTTAACCCGGAAGGGCCAAACGCCAGCGGTGAACCTCTGTCTGCTGCGGCGGCAATTCGCGCGACCTTCGGCAACATGGGGATGAACGACGAAGAGACCGTTGCGCTGATCGCGGGCGGCCACACCCTCGGCAAAACCCACGGCGCGGGTGAAGCCACGCACGTCGGCACCGACCCGGAAGCCTCGCCGATTGAAGCGCAGGGCCTGGGCTGGGCCAGCACGCACGGCACGGGCGTTGGCGCAGATGCCATTACCTCCGGTCTGGAAGTCATCTGGTCGCAAACCCCGACCCAGTGGAGCAACTACTTCTTCGAGAACCTGTTCAAATACGAATGGGTGCAGACCCGCAGCCCGGCGGGTGCGATTCAGTTTGAAGCCGTGGATGCGCCGGAAATCATGCCCGATCCGTTCGACCCGTCGAAAAAACGCAAACCTACCATGCTGGTCACCGACCTGACGCTGCGTTTTGACCCGGAATTCGAGAAAATTTCCCGCCGTTTCCTGAACGATCCGCAGGCCTTCAACGAAGCCTTCGCGCGCGCGTGGTACAAGCTGACCCACCGCGATATGGGGCCAAAATCGCGTTACCTTGGCCCGGAAGTGCCGAAAGAAGATCTGATCTGGCAGGACCCGCTGCCGCAGGCGGTGTTCAATCCGTCGAAAGAAGACATTGAAAGCCTGAAGGCGGAAATCGCTGCCTCTGGCCTCTCCGTGAGCGAACTGATTTCCGTTGCCTGGGCGTCAGCTTCAACCTTCCGCGGCGGCGACAAGCGCGGTGGCGCCAACGGCGCGCGTCTGGCGCTGGCACCTCAGCGCGACTGGGATGTGAACGCCGCAGCGGTTCGCGCGTTGCCGGCTCTGGAAGCTATCCAGCGCACCACCAACAAAGCCTCTCTGGCGGATATTATCGTGCTGGCGGGCGTGGTGGGCGTTGAGCAGGCGGCGAAAGCGGCAGGCGTTTACGTCAACGTTCCGTTCACCCCGGGCCGCGTCGATGCGCGTCAGGATCAGACGGATATCGAGATGTTTAACCTGCTCGAACCGATTGCCGACGGCTTCCGCAACTACCGTGCGCAGGTGGATGTGTCCACGACGGAGTCACTGCTGATTGATAAAGCCCAGCAGCTGACGCTGACCGCGCCTGAGCTGACGGTGCTGATCGGTGGCCTGCGCGTGCTGGGTGCAAACTTTGATGGCAGCAAGAATGGCGTGTTTACCGACCGCGAGGGCGTACTGAGCAACGATTTCTTCGTGAACCTGCTGGACATGAACACCCAGTGGAAGGCGACCGACGAATCTAATGAACTGTTTGCCGGAAGCGATCGCGCCAGCGGTGAAGTGAAATACACCGCCACCCGCGCCGATCTGGTCTTCGGTTCTAACGCCGTTCTGCGCGCGCTGGCAGAGGTTTATGCCAGTGATGATGCGCATGAGAAGTTCGTCCGTGACTTCGTTGCCGCATGGGCGAAGGTGATGGATCTGGACCGGTTTGACCTGCAGTAACCCCTGTGCCGGGTAGCGCTGACGCTTACCCGGCGTACGGGCAAAAAAATCCCCGCTGATGCGGGGATTTTTATTCACGCTATTTACTCCCACTCCTGCAGGAACCGCTGCCCATACTGGTCGGCCACCAGCAGCGCCGCATACACCTGATCCGGCGTTACGCCGCCGGGCATGTTGTGGATAGTTTCCCCTTCGGCACAGGAGGCTTCCGCGATCAGACGCATTTTGGCCGGAATATCCTCTTTGATGTTCAGCTGCGCCAGCGTGATCGGCAGCCCAACGCTGTGACAAAGCGCCGCGACGGTCTCTATTTCATCTACCGGCGCGTTTTCCAGTACCAGCTGCGTCAGCGTACCAAACGCCACTTTTTCACCGTGATAGAAGTGGTGCGCGTCCGGTACCGCCGTCATACCGTTATGAATAGCGTGCGCTGCGGCCAGTCCGCCGCTTTCAAAGCCCACGCCGCTGAGATAGGTGTTGGCTTCGATAATGCGTTCCAGCGCCGGCGTAACCACATGCTGTTCCGCTGCAAGCATGGCCTTTTCACCTTCTTCAATCAGCGTGTTGTAGCACAGCTCGGCCAGCGCGAGTGCAGCCTGCGTACATTTGCCGCCAGCCATGGTGGTCGCGCCGCTGCGCGAGCAGGCGCGTGCTTCGAACCAGGTCGCCAGCGCATCGCCAATCCCGGCGGCCAGCAGACGTGCCGGCGCCCCCGCGACTACTTTGGTGTCGACGATAACCATGTTCGGGTTGTGCGGCAGCATCAGATAGCGGTCGAACTCGCCGCTGTCGGAGTAAATAACGGAAAGGGCGCTGCACGGCGCATCGGTGGAGGCAATCGTCGGGGCAATAGCCACGGGAACGTCCATAAAATGGGCCAGCGCTTTGGCGGTATCCAGCGTTTTACCGCCGCCAATGCCCAGCACCGCCAGACAGTCGGCGCTGTCGGCCAGCTTTTTCAGACGATCGATTTCATTTTGTGAACATTCGCCACCAAACGGCGCGATTTCGGCATGCAGTTCGGCTTTTTTAAAACTCTGGCGCAGGGTCTCTTCGGCAAAACCCAGAACAAATTTATCGCCGACAACCAGCCAGCGATTGGCCAGGGGTTTCAGATAGTCGCCGAGACGGGTAAGCACATCAGCGCCCTGGATGTATTTTCCCGGCGATTGAATGATACGGTCCATAACAGTTCTCCCTTAGAGGTTGAGGTTACCAAACGCGTTTTTCCAGTCCTGCTCGAACTTCTCTATGGCTGACTCTACCGCTGGCGTGCCGAGCATTTGTTGCGCTACGTCTAAGGGAAGCGTGATTGCCTCGCATCCCGCCAGCAGGCAGTCCAGCGCCTGCCGCGGCGTTTTGAAGCTGGCGGCCAGCACTTTGCTTTCCGGCGCGTGCAGTTCCAGCAGGGACTGCAGCTCCTGGACCATGCGAATGCCATCACCGCCCTGAGCGTCAACGCGGTTCACATACGGCGCGACATATTTCGCGCCTGCCAGCGCGGCAAGCAAACCTTGTGCCGCGCTATAAACGGCGGTCCCCAGCGTGGTTATACCCTCTTTTTTCAATGCTTTAATCGCGATGAGCCCCTGAGCCGTCACCGGGATTTTCACCACGATGCCGGGGACGGCGTTACTCAAACGTTTTGCCTCCGCTACCATGCCTTCTGCATCGCGGCTCATGGTTTGAGCAAACAGCGTGCCTTCCGGTCCAATGGCTTTTTGCAGGCGCGGGAGCACGTCCCAGATGGATTCACGGCTGGCGGCAATGATGCTCGGGTTGGTGGTAACGCCCGCAATAGGGAAGATGCGGGCCAGACGTTCAACTTCCGCCACGTTGGCGGTATCCAGGTATAGTTCCATTATTTTTCCTTAAGTCAGAAAGGTTGAACAAAGGATAAGGCGCGGGCGAGCAGGGCGGATACAGGCCAATTTTGCCAAATACTGGACAAATGTAATGTCCTTAGCGAAGTGCTAGAGCGATCACAATGCTATTTTTTGGCGGTCAGCTCGCTGTGATACTGGCGACGATATTCGGAAGGAGAGCGTTCGGTGTGCTTGCGAAAGAGACGGCAGAAGTAATTGCTGTCTGTAAACCCACAGCGTGCGGCGATATCTTTGATTTTAAGATCGTAGCCTTTGAGCAGCTGGCGCGCGTGCTCGAGTCGCGTTTGGGTCAGATATTCGTTGAACCCCACGTTGCCAATCTTCTGAAAGAGGTGGGAAAGGTAGTTCGGCGAGACGTAGAACGCCTGCGCGACGGATTCACGGGTTAACGCCGAAGCGTGATGTTCTTCAATGAAGCGGCGAATGGCCTCAAACAGGGCGCGGCTGCGGCTGGCGGTGTGGATATCGCTGCCAAGCAGATCCCGGCAGTGGCTGAGCAAGCTTAATACCACCAGTATCGCGGTCTCTTGCTCATCCGGCTGCATCTGTAATTCGGTTAGCGTCTGCAGAAGAAAAGCACCAGTTCGCGGACCGCGGCGGGCAACCTGGAGCTGCTGCACAAGCGTATTGTCATGCTGTAACTCGATAGTCAGCAGCTGCTTACCGAAATGTATGCTCAGGGCGTTAGACGATGGATGCGTTAAATGTCCAAAGGATGAAAATATCGCCTCACAGGGGGCATCAAGGGTAATGACGAGGCAGGGAGATGTTCGGGAATGCTGTTCAGACTGCGCTGAGAAATGAATCTGGCCCAGCGGTAGCGTGCGGTTTACCAGGTCTGCCAAAATTCGGGTGATATCGGAATGCATGAGAAGACTACCGAAATGTGCCGGGTGGCGCTAACGCTTACCCGGCCTACCAGTCACAGGTCCGGGCAAGCGCGGCGCCGCCGGGCATAGAGTATTAGCCGGTGTTACGCATTCCCGCAGCAACGCCCGCAATCGTCACCATCAGCGCCTGTTCAACGCGTGGATCTGGCTCTTTCCCTTCTTCTTCTGCCAGACGCGAACGGTGCAGCAGCTCTGCCTGCAGGACGTTCAGCGGGTCGGTGTAGATGTTACGCAGCTGAATAGACTCGGCAATCCACGGCAGGTCCGCCATCAGATGTGAGTCGTTGGCGATGTCCAGCACCACTTTGATGTCGCCTTCCAGCAGTTCGCGTAGCTCTTTACCTAGCGCCCACAGCTCTGGTTTCACCAGACGCTGGTCGTAGTATTCCGCCAGCCACAGGTCAGCTTTCGAGAAGACCATCTCCAGCATGCCCAGACGGGTAGAGAAGAACGGCCAGTCGCGGCACATGGTTTCCAGTTCGTTCTGTTTACCGTCTTCCACCACTTTTTGCAGTGCGGCACCGGCACCCAGCCAGGCGGGCAGCATCAGGCGGTTCTGCGTCCAGGCGAAGATCCACGGGATCGCGCGCAGAGACTCTACGCCACCGGTCGGGCGACGCTTCGCAGGACGTGAGCCCAGCGGCAGTTTACCCAGCTCCTGCTCAGGCGTGGCCGAGCGGAAGTAAGGAACGAAATCTTTGTTTTCACGCACGTAGCCGCGGTACAGATCGCAGGAGATATCAGACAGCTCGTCCATGATATGGCACCAGGATGCTTTCGGCTCCGGCGGCGGCAGCAGGTTTGCTTCCAGGATCGCGCTGGTGTAGAGCGACAGGCTGCTGATGGTCACTTCCGGCAGACCGTACTTGAAGCGGATCATCTCGCCCTGCTCGGTGACGCGCAGGCCGCCTTTGAGGCTTCCCGGCGGCTGCGACAGCAGCGCTGCGTGTGCAGGCGCGCCGCCACGGCCAATCGAGCCACCGCGTCCGTGGAACAGGGTCAGCTCAATACCGGCTTTCTCGCAGGTTTTGATCAGTGCGTCCTGCGCCTGATACTGCGCCCAGGATGCCGCCATCACGCCCGCATCTTTCGCGGAGTCGGAATAGCCAATCATCACCATCTGTTTGCCCTGAATAAAGCCGCGGTACCAGTCGATATTCAGCAGCTGGGTCATGACGTCGTTGGCGTTGTTCAGGTCGTCGAGGGTCTCAAACAGCGGGGCGACCGGCAGAGCGTAGTCGATTCCCGCTTCTTTCAGCAGAAGGTGAACGCCCAGCACATCTGACGGGGTCTTCGCCATGGAGATCACATAGGCGGCCACCGATCCTTTCGGCGCGTCCACAATCGCTTTACAGGTGTTGAGTACTTCGCGGGTTTCGTTGCTTGGCTCCCAGTTGCGCGGCAGCAGAGGGCGCTTCGAGTTCAGCTCGCGGATCAGGAAGGCCTGTTTGTCGGCTTCGGACCAGCTTTCATAGTCGCCGATGCCGAGATAGCGGGTCAGCTCGCCCAGCGCTTCGGTATGACGGGTACTTTCCTGACGTACGTCGATACGCACCAGCGGCACGCCAAAACACTTCACGCGGCGCAGGGTGTCGAGCAGTTCGCCGTTAGCGATGATGCCCATCCCGCAGGCCTGCAGTGATTTATAACAGGCATACAGCGGCTCCCAGAGCTGTTCGTTCTGGCTGAGCAGACCCTCTGGTTTTGGCAGGCGCTGACCTTTCAGACGCGCTTCCAGCCAGGCCTGAGTGGCCATCAGCTGACCACGCAGTTTCTTCATCAGGAAACGGTACGGCTCGCTGGCGCCTTCTTCTCCGGCCAGCGCGCGCAGTTCCGGTGTCGCTTCAACCATCGACAGCTCGGAGATCAGCACCTGAATGTCTTTCAGGAATAGGTCGGTCGCTTTCCAGCGGCTCAGCAGCAGGACGTGACGGGTAATTTCCGCGGTCACGTTCGGGTTGCCGTCGCGGTCGCCGCCCATCCAGGAGGTGAAGCGGACCGGAACAAAGTCGACCGGCAGGCGGTAACCGAGGTTCTCTTCCAGCTGTTCGTTCAGCTCGCGCAGGTAGTTAGGCACCCCTTCCCACAGGCTGTTTTCCACCACCGCAAACCCCCATTTCGCTTCGTCGACCGGGCTTGGACGATGCTTACGAATTTCATCGGTGTGCCAGGATTGGGCAATCAGCTGGCGCAGACGGCGCATCAGCTGGTTGCGTTCGTAGTCGGCAATGTCTTTGTTATCCAACTGCTTCAGACAGTTGTTCACTTCCACCATTTTGTGGATCAGGGTGCGACGGGTAATTTCAGTGGGGTGTGCGGTCAGCACCAGCTCCAGCGAAAGCGACTCCACCGCTTTTTTGATGGTGGTTTCGTTGAGGTCTGGCTGGTCTTTCAGTTTACGCAGGGTGCGGGCAATGACTTCCGGGTTGCTGGCAGCTTCGCCATTTGGCGAAATGCTGTGGTATTGCTCAGCGGTGTTGGCCAGGTTCAGGAACTGGCTGAATGCGCGTGCAACGGGCAGCAGCTCATCGTTTGAGAGGTTCTGCAAGGTGGTGAGCAGCTCCTGACGACTGGCCTCGTTACCGGCACGGGAAGATTTAGACAGCTTGCGGATGGTTTCAACGCGGTCGAGGATGTTCTCCCCCAACGCGTCTTTGATGGTATCTCCAAGCACTTTGCCGAGCATACTGACATTACTACGCAACGCGGAATATTGTTCGTTCATAAAAACCCAGTCACCCCATCATTTTTGTTTATGCCCAGGCGAAAATTTTCTGGACATTATTTTGTCATCTCCCCTTATAAAGCCACGTAAAACCCCCGTCGTCAATTGCTGCGAAAACGGTTCAGCAAACGAATAAATGAGGGCAATTTACGAAATTTAATTCCCATTGCGTCAGATAAGAGATGCTTATGAGAATGTACCAGGGAAAAGGGGTAAACACGAAAAATGGCAGCTTCGGTTGCCATTTTGCTTTTATCTGAGGGTTTTTTTACGCAAAAAAAAAAGCGGACCACGGGGTCCGCAAAAGTTCACGTTGGCTTTAGTTGTTCGAGTTTTGAGAGAAACTCGCTGACGGAGCGGGGACGTCAAGGGTCAAACACGTGCCGCCTCGTCTATGTGGTGTATTATTCAACAGAATGCTTGATAGGGATAATCGTTCGTTGCTATGCTATCTATCGCCATGAACTATCGTGGCGACGGAGGATGAATAATGAATATTCGTGATCTTGAATACCTGGTAGCGTTAGCCGAGCATCGTCACTTTCGCCGCGCGGCAGATTCCTGTCACGTCAGCCAGCCCACGCTGAGCGGTCAGATCCGCAAGCTGGAAGACGAGCTGGGCGTGATGCTGCTGGAGCGCACCAGTCGTAAGGTTCTGTTCACACAGGCAGGTCTGCTGCTGGTGGATCAGGCGCGCACAGTGCTGCGCGAGGTCAAAGTGCTCAAGGAAATGGCAAGCCAGCAGGGGGAGGCGATGTCCGGCCCGCTGCATATTGGCCTGATCCCAACCGTTGGCCCGTACCTGTTGCCGCACATCATTCCGATGCTGCACCAGACGTTCCCGAAACTCGAAATGTACCTGCATGAAGCGCAGACCCATCAGCTGCTGGCGCAGTTAGACAGCGGCAAGCTCGACTGCGCCATTCTGGCGCTGGTGAAAGAGAGTGAAGCCTTTATTGAAGTGCCGCTGTTCGATGAGCCGATGATGCTGGCGATCTATGAAGATCACCCGTGGGCGAACCGCGATCGCGTACCGATGGCCGATCTGGCCGGTGAAAAGCTGCTGATGCTGGAAGATGGCCACTGCCTGCGCGATCAGGCGATGGGCTTTTGCTTTGAAGCGGGTGCGGATGAGGATACCCATTTCCGCGCAACCAGCCTGGAAACGCTGCGTAATATGGTCGCGGCGGGAAGCGGTATTACGCTGCTGCCTGCGCTGGCCGTGCCGCGCGAGCGTAAACGTGATGGCGTGGTTTATCTGCCGTGCATTAAGCCGGAGCCGCGTCGCACTATCGGCCTGGTGTATCGTCCGGGTTCACCGCTGCGCAGCCGCTATGAGCAGCTGGCAGAGGCCATCCGTGGTTCGATGGATGGCCATTTCGACAGCGCGTTAAAACAGGCGGTTTAAGCCGTTCAGCGCAGCTACCCGATAGGCTTCCGCCATGGTCGGGTAGTTAAAGGTGGTGTTAACGAAGTACTCAATGGTGTTACCACCGCCTTTCTGCTCCATTATCGCCTGGCCGATATGAATGATTTCCGCCGCGCGTTCACCAAAGCAGTGAATGCCGAGGATCTCTTTGGTCTCGCGATGGAACAGTATCTTCAGCGTTCCCACGCTCATCCCCACGATTTGCGCCCGCGCCAGATGTTTAAACTGGGCGCGACCCACCTCGTAAGGCACCTTCATTGACGTCAGCTGCTGTTCGGTTTTGCCGACAGAACTGATTTCCGGGATGGTATAGATGCCCGTCGGAATATCTTCGATCAGGTGCGCCGTCGCTTCGCCTTTTACCAGCGCCTGTGCGGCAATGCGTCCCTGGTCGTAAGCGGCTGAGGCCAGGCTTGGGTAGCCAATCACGTCGCCGACCGCGTAAACGTGCGGCAGGGCGGTCTGATACATGCTGTTGACCTTCAGCTGACCGCGGCTGTCGGTTTCAAGCCCGATATTTTTCAGCTGCAGTGAATCGGTGTTGCCGGTACGACCGTTGGCGTACAGCAGGCAGTCTGCTTTCAGCTTCTTACCGGACTTCAGGTGCATGATCACCCCGTCGTCACAGCCCTCAATCTTCTCGTACTCTTCGTTGTGGCGAATCACCACGCCGCTGTTCCAGAAGTGGTAGGAGAGGGAGTCCGACATCTCCTGATCGAGGAACGCCAGGAGGCGGTCACGGGTGTTGATCAGGTCAACTTTGACGTCCATTCCGCGGAAGATCGACGCATATTCACAACCAATGACCCCTGCGCCATAGATAATGACGTGGCGGGGTTCATGGTGCAGGCTCAGAATCGAGTCGCTGTCGTAAACGCGCGGGTGCGAGAAGTCCACGTCGGCCGGATGGTAAGGGCGTGAGCCGCAGGCGATAACAAATTTTTCAGCCGTGATGGTTTCAACCGAACCGTCGTGGCATTCGAGTGCCAGGGTGTGTTCATCCACAAAATGCGCATTGCCCTGCAAAATTTCACAGTGGTTACGCTCATAAAATCCCTGACGCATGCGTGTCTGCTGGTTAATAACGGTATCCGCATGATTCAGGATGTCAGCAAAGGATGAACGAAGAAGTCGGGAGTGGTCGCTGTAAAGAGGGTTCTGGTTAAATTCGATAATGCGGCTAACGGCGTGGCGGAGGGCTTTCGAAGGGATGGTGCCCCAGTGGGTGCAACCGCCGCCGACATTATGGTAGCGCTCGATGACCGCTACTCTGGCTCCCTGTTTCACCAGACCCATAGCAGCACCTTCGCCGCCGGGGCCGGAACCAATAACTATTGCGTCATAATCGTAGGAATGTGGCATGGTAAGGCTTACCTGTTCTTATACATAAAAGCAACAGAATCATAACATCATTGCCAGGGTAACCCAATTATCGTTGTGCTTTTTTCGGGCAGTGGAGCACAAACCGCACGTAAACAATCATTCACAAAGCCAGGCAAACAGATTAATTTTATTCTCTGGTATAGTGCCATCAGGCCTTTGGAAGGATTCAACTATCGTGATGGGCGTAAGAGCACAACAAAAAGAGAAAACCCGGCGTTCGCTGGTGGAAGCCGCATTCAGTCAACTGAGTGCTGAGCGAAGTTTTGCCAGTTTGAGCCTGCGCGAAGTCGCACGCGAGGCCGGGATTGCGCCAACGTCCTTCTATCGTCATTTCCGTGATGTGGATGAACTGGGCCTGACCATGGTCGACGAGAGCGGCCTGATGCTGCGCCAGCTGATGCGCCAGGCGCGTCAGCGTATCGCCAAAGGGGGCAGCGTGATCCGCACCTCCGTATCGACCTTTATGGAATTTATCGGCAATAACCCCAACGCGTTTCGTCTGCTTCTGCGCGAGCGTTCAGGCACATCGGCGGCGTTTCGTGCCGCCGTCGCGCGTGAAATTCAGCATTTCATCGCGGAACTTGCCGACTATCTTGAACTCGAAAACCATATGCCGCGCGCGTTTACTGAAGCACAGGCCGAGGCGATGGTGACGATTGTTTTCAGTGCGGGTGCCGAAGCGCTGGATGTCAGCATTGAACAACGCAAGCAGCTCGAAGAGCGGCTGGTATTGCAGCTCAGGATGATCTCCAAAGGCGCGTACTACTGGTATCGCCGTGAACAAGAGAAACTGGCACATCAAACCGAAGAGTGAAGGTGAGTAATGAAACAGTCAGGTCAGGATAAAGGGACGCTGTTGCTGGCATTGATCGCTGGCTTATCCATTAATGGTACGTTTGCCGCTATTTTTAGCTCAATCGTGCCGTTTTCGATTTTCCCGCTTATTGCGCTGGTGCTGACGGTTTACTGCCTGCATCAACGTTACCTGAACCGCACCATGCCGGTGGGGCTACCGGGGCTGGCCGCTGCCTGCTTTATTCTGGGCGTATTGCTGTATAGCACCGTTGTTCGCGCGGAGTATCCGGATATCGGCTCTAACTTCTTCCCTGCGGTACTGTCTGTGGCGCTGGTGTTCTGGATTGGCTCGCGCATGCGTAGCCGTAAGAGCCAGTTACCAGAGTAATGAATTATTTGTAGGGCAGGTAAGCGAAGCGCCACCTGCCAAAAACGCCGGATGGCGCTACGCTTATCCGGCCTACAGATCACCGTGCGGTAAGTAAAACGCCGCACTCCATATGGTGCGTATACGGGAACTGATCGAACAGCGCCAGACGTTCAACCTTGTGCGTCTGGCCTAATGTTTCGAGGTTCTTGCACAGCGTCTCCGGGTTACAGGAGATGTACAAAATACGCGGGTACGCCTGCACCATCTTCTCGGTTTCGCTGTCCAGGCCACTGCGCGGCGGGTCGACAAAAATCGTCTCACACTGGTAGCTCTTGAGATCGATCCCTTCCAGGCGGTTAAACTGGCGTACGCCGTTCATGGCCTGCGTGAACTCTTCTGCGGCCATACGAATGATCTGCACGTTGTCGATATGGTTGGCGGCAATGTTGTACTGCGCGGCTGCCACCGACGGCTTTGCGATTTCCGTTGCCAGCACGCGATCGAAGTTACGCGCCAGCGCCAGCGAGAAGTTGCCGTTACCGCAGTAAAGCTCCAGCAGATCGCCCGTTGACCCTTCCGTCGCCTTCAGCGCCCACTCCAGCATCTGCACGTTCATCGCGGCGTTCGGCTGGGTGAAGCTGTTCTCTACCTGACGATACACCATCTCTTTACCTGCCACCGGCAGGCGCTCGTCGATGTAGTCCTGATCCAGCATGATTTTGGTTTTGGTCGCGCGGCCAATCAGGTGAACGTTGATGTTCTGCGCGCGCAGCGCATCGCGCAGCGCTTCTGCCTGCTCGCGCCACTCGTCGTTAAGCGCTTTGTGATACAGCAGAGAGACAATCGCCTGATTGCTTTGCGTGGTCAGATAGTCAATCTGGAACAGCTTGTTACGCAGTACCGGATTGTTGCGTACGCCGTCCATCATCAGCGTCATCAACTGGTTAATGAGCTCGCTCGCCGCCGGAAAGCTGTCCACGCGGATACGGGATTTCGTCTGCTGATCGAAAATGATGTGGTACAGGTCGTCGCCGTCGTGCCAGATGCGGAATTCGGCGCGCATGCGGTAGTGGCTGACGGGAGAGCGGAACACCTCGGGAACGGGCGCGTTGAAAGGCGTCATCATACTTTGCAGGCGGACGACTTTCTCTGCCAGCTGCGCGTCGTACTGTTCTGTCGGGAGGTGTTCTGGGGTCATGATGCGTCCTGAGTGATAAAGAATTACGCGGGGATTGTAGGCATTGTTCAGGGGATGTCCAGATTTAATGGGCAATAGCTGTCTGGACATCCATACGTGTCTAATTGTAGCATTCTGTTTCCGGTCTCCTGAGAGTGAAAAGGGAATCCAGTGTAAATCTGGAGCTGACGCGCAGCGGTAAAGTCTGGCGGGATGAGCGTTGTAGACACTGTGAAAATGGGAAGTCTTCATCCTTATATAGCCACCTAGCCCGAAGACCTGCCGGGATCACGTCGCATTTGGTTTCATCATCGCGTGCTATCGATGAGGCCTGCGGCATCCTTCTTATATTGTGGATGCTTTAACAATGATTAAAAAAGTATCGCTGTTGACGGCGTTGTCCGTCACGGCATTTTCGGGCTGGGCGCAGGATAGCGCCGACTCGTTGGTGGTGACGGCAAATCGTTTTGAACAACCTGAAAAAACTATTCTGGCTGCAACCTCCGTTGTTACGCGTGCCGATATTGACCGTTGGCAATCAACCTCAGTCCTGGATGTTATGCGTCGCCTGCCCGGCGTGGATACGGCGCAAAGTGGCGGGATGGGGCAACTCTCTTCTCTCTTTATACGTGGCACCAACTCCAGCCACGTCCTGATCCTGGTTGATGGGATCCGCCTTAACCAGGCGGGCGTCACGGGGTCATCCGATCTCAGCCAGTTCCCGATCTCCCTGGTGCAGCGTATCGAATATGTTCGTGGACCGCGTTCGGCGGTATACGGCTCGGACGCGATCGGCGGAGTCGTAAACATTATTACCACTCGCGCGAAGGACGGTACCACGCTGAATGCAGGTGCAGGGTCGCATGGTTACCAGAATTATGGCGGCAGTACTCAGCAAACATTGGGCGACAGCACGCGCGTCACGCTTGCGGGTGATTACACCTATACCAAAGGGTTTGATGTGGTTGCGGACGGCAACAATGGTGGCTTTGCCCAGACCGATCGCGACGGCTTTATGAATAAAACGCTCTATGGTGCACTGGATCACGCATTCTCGGAGCAGTGGAGCGGATTTGTTCGCGGCTTTGGCTACAGCAACCGTACTGCCTACGACGGTTACTACAGCTCATTTACCCCCGATGTACTGGTCGATACCCGCCAGCTCTATAGTCAGACCTGGGATGCAGGATTGCGCTTCAATGATGACATCTTCCATTCACAGCTGCTCACCAGCTATAGTCACAGCAAGGACTATAACTACGACCCAAATTTGGGCCGCTACGATTCGACAGCCACACTGGATGAAATCAAACAGTACAACGTCCAGTGGCTGAACTCCGTTGATGTTGGCCATGGAAACATTGGCGCGGGCGTTGACTGGCAGAAGCAGAGCACCGAGCCGGGTACAAACTACGTGACCAACGGCTACGACCTGCGTAACACCGGCGTTTACCTGACCGGGCTGCAGCAGTTTGGTGACTTCACTCTGGAAGGAGCGGTTCGCAGCGATGACAACTCTCAGTTCGGTCGCCATGGCACCTGGCAAAGTAGTGCGGCCTGGGAGTTCGTGGAGGGTTACCGCTTCGTTGCTTCTTATGGTACGGCCTATAAAGCACCGAATCTGGGTCAACTCTATGGTTTCTATGGCAATGACCATCTTGATCCCGAAGAGAGCAAGCAGTGGGAAGGTGCGTTTGAAGGCCTGACGGCCGGCGTGAGCTGGCGCGTCTCCGGCTACCGTAATGACGTCGATAATCTCATCGACTTCGATAATAACCTTCAGCAATATTACAACGTCGGTAAAGCGCGCATTAAAGGTGTGGAAGCGACAGCATCGTTTGATACGGGTCCGTTGACGCATACTGTTGGCTACGATTATGTGGATGCCCGCAATGCCGCAACCAACGAACTTCTGGACCGTCGTGCTAAGCAGCAGGTGAAATATCAGCTCGACACGCAGATCTATGATTTCGACTGGAGCCTGACTTATCACTATCTCGGTACGCGTTACGACACTGACTTTGGTGCTTATCCGTCTGAGAAAGTAAAAATGGGCGGTGTCAGCCTGTGGGATGTCGCAGTTTCGTATCCTGTCACCTCACATCTCACAGTTCGTGGTAAAATAGCCAACCTGTTCGATAAAGATTACGAGACAGTTTATGGCTACCAAACTGCAGGACGGGAATATACCTTGTCTGGCAGCTACACCTTCTAATCCGCGTCCCACCGTGCTGGTGTTTGATTCCGGCGTCGGTGGGCTTTCGGTCTATGATGAGATTCGGCATCTCCTGCCGGATCTCCATTACATCTACGCCTTCGATAACGTCGCTTTCCCGTATGGGGAAAAGGGCGAAGATTTTATTGTTGAGCGTGTGGTTGAAATCGTCACCGCGGTACAAAAGCGCTACCCCCTTGCGCTGGCCGTTATCGCCTGTAATACGGCGAGCACCGTTTCTCTTCCCGCCCTGCGTGAAAAATTCCAGTTCCCGGTTGTGGGCGTTGTTCCTGCGATAAAGCCTGCCGCGCGCCTGACGGCGAATGGCATTGTGGGTTTGCTGGCAACGCGAGGTACGGTAAAGCGTCCTTATACCCGCGAGCTGATCGACCGTTTTGCCAACGAATGCCAGATTGCGATGCTGGGTTCGGCTGAGCTGGTGGAGATGGCTGAAGCGAAGCTGCATGGAAAAGCGGTATCACTCGACGAGCTGCGTCGTATTCTTCGTCCGTGGCTGCGGATGCCCGAACCTCCGGATACCGTTGTGCTGGGCTGCACCCACTTCCCGCTATTACAGGAAGAGTTATTAGAGGTATTGCCGGAGGGGACGCGCCTGGTGGATTCCGGCGCGGCTATCGCCCGTCGTACGGCCTGGCTACTGGAGCATGAAGCGCCGGATGCGAAATCTACCGACGCGAATATCGCGTTTTGTATGGCCATCACGAAAGAGACTGAGCAACTTTTACCCGTTTTACGCCGTTATGGCTTTGAAACGCTCGAAAAACTGGCGCTGTAGCACGGTTTTGAGCAAAAAAGAGACGGTTGAAAGTTTTTTTTAAAAGAGGGGTTGTCAACGTCTGAGAACTCCCTATAATGCGCCTCCACTGACACGGAACAACGGCTTACAGGCCGCCGGGTTAGCGGGGTTCAGAGATGAACGCCGACAGAGAAAAGCAAAAATAATCGCTTGACTCTGAATGAGGAAAACGTAATATACGTGACCTCGCAACGGTGAGCTTAACGCCGCGTTGCAACTGCTCTTTAACAATTTATCAGACAATCTGTGTGGGCACTCAAAGTGACATGGATTCTTAATGTCTTCGGACAATAAATGAATACCAAGTCTCTGAGT
>NZ_JBLKCZ010000018.1:0-92342 GCF_047530595.1 Enterobacter sp. 01-M-02-SI-ECC
TGCGGGCGGTTTACGCAGCAGGACCCGATAGGGCTGGCGGGGGGAATAAACCTTTACCAGTATGCGCCGAATGCGCTGGGGTGGGTGGATCCGTGGGGGTTGTCGAGATGTAAAGCACCGAACGGATATAAAACTGGTGATGTTGATCCACATGGTAATCTTTCGCCTGGTGTAAACAGAGCATCGGGTCATACAAATAGTAAAAATGATGGGTTTGTACAAAGTCACCACCCAATACAGGACGCTTGGGCTAAGAAAAGAATAAACGGTTACCAGAGAAATACTGCACCTGCTACGTTACTTAAGTCCGCATCAGGCAGTCCGCACGCGAATATAAGTTCTGCTCAACGAACTCGTAGAGCTTTGCCGGGAGGTTGGGATACAACATTGAAACAAGAGTTTCATATCAGTTACAAAGAAATGATTGATGCAGGTGTTCCAAAGCAGCAGGCTAGGAAATCGATAAGTGACTCTTATAAATATTTTGACCAGTTAAGAGAGTTAAATAGTAGTAATGTTTATTTTGATATATAACTTATTAATCTATAGGTAATCCGATATGGAAAAACAAGATTTAATCGATCAGTTAAATGAAATTGAAAAATTCATGCACATGCCTTTACCTTCTAAATATAAGCGCTTTATGATTGAGAACGTCAAGGACACTGACTCGTATGAAATTCAACGAGCGAATGGTGATCAGCTTTATGTTTTCAATTGTTTTGGTTTACTTGAAAGAAATAATACCTATGCAATTCAAGAAGTTGAGCCCGACGTTTTATTGATTGGTCAAGATGGTGATCTTGGGTACTTCTTAAATTTGCGCAAAGGTTCTGATGAGATTTATTCTTTAGATCTTGGAGCGTTAGGAAGCCTAGACATGGATAAAGAAAGTGATTGCATATTTATGCTATAATGTTTTTTTTAAACTAGATCAATGTTTTGGGAAAATCCACACCAAATCGTGAATATTTTCTTTCAAAAGAAATTAAACATAAAAAGAAGTTCATCATATTGCAATTTTTAATGATGTAATCTTTACATTCCGCCCCAGCACTGCGCCGCTGGTCTCTCCGCTCGCATTACGACTACCGCAACAACCTGGTGCGGGAAGAGCGGGACGATAACCCCTTCAGCTGGTACCGCTGGCAGTACGACAGCGCCGGGCGCCTGCTCGTTCAGGACGGCACGCTGCCCGGTCAGGAGCAGTGGCGCTGGGACGCTGCCGGTAACCCGCTCGAAGGTTCCGCTGAGAAGGTCACGCACAACCGCCTGACGCAGCTGAACGGCATTCGCTGGCGCTATGACATCCACGGCCGCACCGTGGAAAAAGATAACGGCCAGACCCGCTGGCACTACCGCTACGACGGTGAACACCGCCTGACGGAAGTCATCAGCCAGCCGCGGGACGGCAACAAGCCGCAGACGCAGGTCAGCTTCCGCTACGATCCGCTCGGGCGACGCATCAGCAAAACGCGACGCCAGATACTGGGCGGACAGCCAACCGGCAAGCCGGTCACCACCCGGTTTGTCTGGGAAGGGTTCCGTCTGCTGCAGGAGGTGCAAGGGGATGTGCCGCTGACCTACGTCTACAGCGAACAGGACAGCTACGATCCGCTGGCGCGTATCGATGGCGTTGATTCCCCGGAGATTTTCTGGTTCCACTGCCAGCCCAACGGCACGCCGGAGCGGATGACGGATATCGAAGGGCAGGTGCGCTGGGAAGGGGTGAACAGCGCCTGGGGCAAGCTGCTGCGGGAAAGCGAGACGCAGGTATCAGGATATTCTCAGAACCTGCGCATGCAGGGGCAATACCTGGACCGTGAGACAGGCCTGCACTACAATCTCTTCCGGTATTACGACCCGGACTGCGGGCGGTTTACGCAGCAGGACCCGATAGGGCTGGCGGGGGGAATAAACCTTTACCAGTATGCGCCGAATGCGCTGGGGTGGGTGGATCCGTGGGGGCTATCTAATAGCGGTATATTAGATAAAGCTATGGCTGGTAAAGTTGGTGATAGACTTTCTGCTCACCATGTTATACCCGTTGAGGTGTGGAAAGAGAACCAATCATTCTTCAATAATATTGGTATCGGAAAAGACATGAACTCTGCATTTAATGGTATTCATGTTCCAGGTAGTGCATCAGCGATGAAACAAGATGCAGGGAAAGGTATGGATGTTTTCCATAGTAGTAATCATCATAACTATAGTGACATTGTCCGTCAGCGCATTGCTCGTGTTGAGCAACGATATAATTCTGGAAGATTGGATGCTAAAGGGGCGAGGATAGCTATAAGGCGGATCCAGATTGATATGAAGAATAAAATTTGGATGGGTCATGTTCCCACAACAAAATGCAGGAGAATGAATTAATGTCCTATTATGTGATCATGAATGACTTTGAATCATCACTCATGCCAAGAAATTTACAGGGCATGGTTGATGAAAGATTACAGATCAATGAAAACTGGGAAATAGAAGGCTCTGCATTTTCCTTCCCTTATCGAATAACAGACGATGCATGCCCAGACCGTATTTATTTGTTGTGCAATAAAAATGTTGGGGCTTTGAAATTTGACTATTATAAAAAAGACTTTGGACACTTGATGGATAAGTCTTTATTTTCAATTTTTGAAAATTATAAGCACAATGTTTTTTTTGGCCGAGATTTAACACCAGTTTCGATTGGGAATGGTCAAGTTCTTCGGGATGATTTTAAATATGTATATTTTCCAGGCGGCGATGTTATAGATGAGGATAAATCTATTCTCGAAGAGGATAAGTTCGGAGATATCATACCTTTTAAAATTGAATTCAATGATTATGCGCTTGAATATGATATACTTTCGTTGAACGACACATTGTTAGGTTGTTTTATCATTGTTAAACAAGAGGTCAAGGAAGTTATAGAAAGTAAAGGCTTCCGGGGGTTGAAACTTGTTCCACTGGAAAATGCTTTAGACGTTTTCTGTGAAGATTATTTCTACGAAATAGACTCAAATCGTAAAAGAAAGGGCAATAAACTACCTTAATATTAAAGGATGTCGTTCCATTATTGATTCTTTGTTTTTCTTTTTTAATGGCGCGAAGAAGTTCTTTGGATTATGGGTACATTTTTCAACTATGGGTCTTAGTAATTTTAAGAGTAGCCAATAATGTTAACTCTTAAAGAGGAATAATGCATATAAAAAATACTATCCAAGACTTTGTTAACAAATTCAAAATGAATGATTTAAATATGGGAGAGATAGACTATACAGACGATGAAAATGAAACTTCTTTTCCAGTGAGTTTAAATGGCGAAATTCGTTTTTTTTATAGCCATTTGATTTTAAATGACCACCCAACATTTGATGGTACTTTCTTTATACAGATTGTTGAGCCCCAAGAGCTTAATGAAATGTTATCAGGCTGGCGAGTTCAAAATGACACGACCTGGCGCGATGAATATATAATCTTTGCTGAAAGAAATGGAGATGTTCTTTTTTGTGATACCCAAAATATTACATCTCCTGTTTATGGTAGTATTCAAAAAAGAAATTTCATTATTTCCAATTCGTTAGCAGACTTTTTGGATGCTTTTTGTTCTGCCATTGAGATAGAACAAAGTAAATATGATGGTGATGCTACAGATGATGATTTTAATTTCAGAGAGGACTTTCTGGAAGATATCGATTTAATGCTAAAAAGCAAGCTTAAGGATGTTGAGGCAGAAGCTTTTAAATATTTCTTTTTTGGTTAGTAACAATAAAAACTTACTCTTTTAGAGACCTCCATGCTTCTGAAGGCATTTATTGCTTATATCCCTTTTATATAGGCAAGGAGGTCTCTTTTCGAATGATAATGAATAAATATATGAAAAACGTATGCTATAAATTCGATGAAAAAAGAGTTACATCTCTTGTAGAAAAAGGAAACGAGTTTCACGACAACCAAAAATACGCCGAAGCTTTAGAGCAATACCAAAAAGCCTGGCAAGCTCTTCCTGAGCCAAAGTTTGAATCGGAATTTGCTAACTGGATCGCTGCGTGCATGTACAGCGCTTACTTTGATCTTGAGGATTACGATGAGGCGAAGAAATGGGGAGAGACGACTTTGCGCACACGTGGATCGGATATAGACACCGCACCATCAATCGACCTCGGCATGGTCTGTTACGAGTTGAATCAATTCGATGAAGCATATAAATATTTCAACGATGCTTATAACTACGGCAAAGAGCGTGCGTTTCAGGATAGACCTAAAAAATACCTTGAGTTCTATCTGCGCAAGAAGGCGTAAAATCGGTAATTTATGAAAAAAAATCCACGCCAAAGCGTGGATTTTTTTCATTCAAAACAACTCAAACGTTAAACAAGAAGTTCATCACATCGCCATCTTTAACGATGTAATCTTTCCCTTCTGCACGCATCTTGCCTGCTTCTTTCGCGCCTTGCTCACCCTTGTAGGTGATAAAGTCTTCAAACGCGATAGTCTGCGCACGAATAAAGCCTTTCTCGAAGTCGGTATGGATTTTACCGGCCGCCTGAGGCGCAGTCGCACCCACAGGGATGGTCCAGGCACGCACTTCCTTCACGCCAGCGGTGAAGTAGGTCTGCAGGTTCAGCAGCTCATAGCCCGCGCGGATCACGCGGTTCAGGCCCGGCTCTTCCAGACCCAGCTCGGCCATGAACTCTTCACGGTCGGCATCGTCCAGCTCGGCGATGTCGGATTCAACGGCAGCGCACACGGCAACAACCACAGAACCTTCCGCCGCGGCGATTTCACGCACTTTGTCGAGGTAAGGGTTGTTCTCGAAACCGTCTTCGTTAACGTTGGCGATGTACATGGTTGGCTTCAGGGTCAGGAAGCTCAGGTATTTGATCGCCGCTTTGTCTTCGTCAGTCAGGTTTTTCAGCGCGCGCAGCATGCCGGCGTTTTCCAGCTGTGGCAGACATTTTTCCAGCGCAGCCAGTTCCGCTTTCGCGTCCTTGTCGCCGCCTTTGGCTTTCTTCTGCACGCGGTGAATCGCGCGTTCGCAGGTGTCGAGGTCAGAGAGCGCCAGCTCGGTGTTGATGACGTCGATGTCGTCAGCCGGATCCACTTTGTTGTTAACGTGGATGATATTGTCGTTCTCGAAGCAGCGCACAACGTGGCCGATCGCTTCGGTTTCACGAATGTTGGTCAGAAACTGGTTACCCAGGCCTTCACCTTTGGACGCGCCTTTTACCAGGCCCGCGATGTCCACGAATTCCATGGTGGTTGGCAGAATGCGCTGCGGCTTCACGATTTCCGCAAGCTGGTCCAGACGCGGGTCCGGCATTGGCACAACGCCGGTGTTTGGTTCGATGGTACAGAACGGGAAGTTCGCCGCTTCGATACCCGCTTTGGTAAGCGCGTTAAACAGGGTGGATTTGCCCACGTTTGGCAGACCGACGATACCGCATTTGAATCCCATTTCTAAATCACCTTAATATCTTGATAATCAATCCGTTAACGATAACCGACTGATGAAAAGTAAATAACTACGCCTATTATACACGTAACCCGCATGACGCGCGGTAAAAAAGCCGGATCGGGCGGATTATTGCGCTTTGAAAGCGTGTAAGCGGTTTGTCGCTTTGGTTAACCCATCTTTCAGCCAGATTTCGGTGCAGCGCGCCGCTTCGTCTACCGCCTCGTCAATCAGTTTCTGTTCGGAAACCGGGGGCTTACCGAGCACGAAACCGACAACTTTGTTTTTATCGCCCGGATGGCCGATTCCCACGCGCAAACGGTGGAAATTCGTGTTATTGCCCAGCTTGCTGATGATGTCTTTAAGGCCGTTGTGACCGCCGTGCCCGCCGCCCAGCTTGAATTTTGCCACGCCGGGCGGGAGATCCAGCTCATCGTGTGCGACCAGAATTTCATCCGGATTGATGCGATAAAACGTTGCCATTGCTGCCACCGCTTTACCGCTCAGGTTCATAAAGGTGGTGGGCACCAGTAAGCGAACATCCGCGCCAGCAAGGTTGATACGTGAGGTATACCCGAAGAATTTAGGTTCTTCACGCAGGGGAGCACGTAACCGCTCGGCCAGCAGATCGACGTACCATGCCCCGGCGTTATGGCGGGTGGCCGCATATTCTGCGCCCGGGTTGGCGAGGCCGACAATTAGTTTAATCGTCACGATTCAATTCCTAATGGGTTCCAGATCTGGCGCGTAGTTTACTGTCTGGCGCGCCGCTTGACAAAATTCTGCGATCTTCTCAGCGAAATACGAATAATTTCTGATTTGAACAATTAGAATTTCAAGCTGTTCAAAGCCTTATTTGTAAACTTTTGTTTGGGACTTATCTGTAATTGTGATCATTCACGCAACTCATAAAAGAGGCGTTGTCTATACTTTACACACAAGGATTAGGGGCTTTTCTCCTGACAACCCAAAGTTCCGGAGGTGACACATGAAACGCAAAAACGCTTCGTTACTCGGTAACGTGCTGATGGGGTTGGGGCTGTTCGTGATGGTAGCCGGCGTAGGTTATTCCATTTTAAACCAGTTACCTCAGATTGACCTCCCGCAATACTTCGCGCACGGCGCGATATTGAGCATCTTCGTTGGTGCGGTATTGTGGCTCGCCGGGGCGCGCGTGAGCGGACATGAGGAGGTCTGCGATAAATACTGGTGGGTGCGCCACTACGACAAACGCTGTCGTCGCGATCAGCATAAGCACAGCTAGTGCCTGATAAAGAACGCCGAAACGGCTCCCGTGGGAGTCGTTTTTTTTTGCATCAAGGGTTGACCCTCACGTAACGTAAGGCTCCAGAGTGGCGCCACTGGCAAAGAAAAAGGAGCAGTTATGTTGATTCAGGTGGGTGAGCTGGCGAAACGCGCCGGGATCACCGTGCGGACATTGCACCACTATGAGCAAACAGGGTTGTTGCTGCCTTCAGCCAGAAGCGCGGCAGGTTACCGGCTTTACAACCTGGCGGATGTCCAGCGTCTGCACATGATCCAGACGCTGGCAAAAGCGGGGCTGGAACTTGCTGAAATCAGGGATTTCCTGGAACAGGAGTCGCTGTCGTTAACCGAGCTACTCGATGCGCAAATCACGCTGCTGGATAAACAGCTGCGCAGCATACATACGCTGCGCGACCGGCTGGTGGATCTGCGGACCGGGCTTCTCGACGATGCGACGCCGGATCTGGAATCCTGGCTACAGACTCTGGAGTTAATGAATATGTACGATCGCTGGTTTAGCAAAGAAGAGTTACAGCAGCTGCCGTTTGCGGTGCAGAAGGATGCGCTGGCGGCTATCTGGTCAGGGCTGGTTGCAGAGGCTAAGACGCTTCTGGAGCAACATATACCCGCGACTGACGCGCGGGCGATGGATCTGGCGACGCGCTGGATGGAACGCCTGGAGCAGGACACGGCGGGCAAGCCGGAGTTTCTCACCCGGCTGAACGAGATGCACAGCGTTGAACCGCAGATGCAGGCGCAGACCGGCATCACGCCGGAGATGACGGATTACATCACGCGCGCGTTTGCTGAGTCTAAGCTCTGCATATGGGAGAAGTATCTCACTGCCGAAGAGATGGCCTTTACCCGGGCACACTACTTTGACCGCATGATGGAGTGGCCGCCGCTGGTGGCGAAACTGCATCAGGCGCAGCGGGAAAATATCGATCCGGCCTCGGAGGAGGCGCAAAAGCTGGCTGAAAACTGGCTGGCATTGTTCCAGTCTTACGCGGGCACCAGCCCGGAAACTCAGCAAAAGTTTCGCGCAGCCATGCAGCAGGAGCCGCACCTGATGAAAGGAACCTGGATGACGCCTGCCGTGCTTGCATGGCTCCAGCAGGCGATCGGGGTGATGATGCAGAGACGTTTCTCTGCATCATGAGACTCACAGATCCGCTAACGCGGCTTCACGGTTAGGGTAGAAGGAGAGTCGGCCAGGGATAGGCTGCACGCCCGCGCGCGCCATGGTGCGCAGCGGCTGAAACTCCAGGTTACTCACCCGCAGCTCACAGCCTTCCGGCAGACGTGCCACAAAGCGCTGGAAGGCATCCAGGCCGCCTGCATCCAGCACCGGTACGGCATCCCATTTCAGCACCACAACCCGTTTGCCCGCGATGCGGGACTCCAGATCGCTGAACAGACCTTCCGCCGCGGCGAAGAACAGCGGGCCAATCACGCGCAGCACCAGCACATCGTCAGGCACCTCGACGTTAACCGGGGAAAGGCGCGTCATCTGCGCAATACGGCGCATAAACAGCAGGGAAGCCAGCACGATCCCGACGCTGATGGCGATAACCATATCGAACAGCACGGTCAGCGACATACAGATCAGCATCACGATGATGTCGTCTTTCGGCGCGCGACGAAGCAGGTTCACCACCTTGTGCGCCTCGCTCATGTTCCATGCCACCATCAGCAGCAGGGCGGCCATGGCGGAAAGCGGTAGCCAGGAGAGCAGCGGGGCGAGGATCAGCAGGGCGAGGATCACCAGCACGGAGTGGATAACCGCCGAAACCGGTGAGGTTGCACCCGCGCGCACGTTGGCCGCAGAACGGGCGATGGCTGCCGTTGCGGTAATACCGCCGAAGAACGGCGCGACGAGGTTGCCTAATCCCTGACCAACCAGCTCGCTGTTGGCTTTGTGTTTGGTGCCGGTCATGCCGTCCAGAACGACGGCGCAGAGCAGGGATTCAATCGCCCCCAGCATTGCCATAGAGAACGCGGCGGGAAGCAGGGCTCGCAGGGAATCCCAGCTTAGGGTGAAGCTGGAGCCGGGCATGTCCCACGGCAGCACCAGCTGCGGTAGCAGTTGCGGAATACCGCTACCCTGTGAACCGTCCGCCAGAACATAGTGGAACTGCGAGCCGATAGTCGCGACGTGACCACCGAGCATATTGACGATCGCCATCACCGCGCAGCCCAGCAGCAGCGCGGGCAGATGGCCCGGCAGACGAATACCGAGGCGAGGCCAGACGATCAGCGTGCCCAGCGTCACAATCCCGATGGCGGCGTCGCCCAGATTGGCCGTCGGCAGCGCCATAAACAGCGCCCCCACTTTTTGCAGATAGTGCTCCGGTACGTGGGGCATCTGCAGGCCGAGGAAATCTTTGATCTGCATGGTTCCGATGGTAATACCAATCCCCGAGGTGAACCCCAGCGTCACGGAAAGGGGAATATATTCAATCAGGCGACCAAAGCGGGCCAGACCAAACAAAATCAAAAATACGCCCGACATCAGGGTGGCTACCAGCAGGCCTGCCAGACCAAACTGCTGCGAAACCGGGTAGAGGATCACCACGAAGGCGGCGGTCGGGCCGGAGACGCTGAAGCGCGAACCGCCCGTCAGGGCAATGACGATCCCGGCAACGGCCGAGGTGTACAGACCGTACTGCGGCGCAACGCCGCTGCCAATCGCCAGCGCCATCGCCAGCGGGATGGCGATGATGCCGACGGTGATCCCGGCAATCAGGTCACGGACAAAGCGTGACGAGGTGTACTTCTCTTTCCAGCAGGCGTCGATGAGGGCGCGAAAGGGCAGAACATGTGAGGAGGCTACGTTTTTCACAATTATCTATCATCCGTATGCGCATCATCTGTCATATGAATGGCAGGTGAAGGAGGCATTAATCATACAAATAAAACCCGGAGACAAAAAAACCCGCCGCAGCGGGTTTTTCGGCCGTGTTCGATTAGTGTTCGAACATTGCTGAGATGGATTCTTCGTTGCTGATACGACGAATCGCTTCGGCCAGCATCCCGGACAGGGTCAACGTACGCACGTTTGGCAGTGCTTTGATCTCGTCGCTCAGTGGGATGGTATCGCATACCACCACTTCGTCAATGACGGAGTTGCGCAGGTTGTTTACCGCATTACCGGAGAAGATCGGGTGAGTCGCGTAAGCGAACACGCGCTTGGCACCACGCTCTTTCAGCGCTTCAGCTGCTTTACACAGCGTACCGCCGGTATCGATCATGTCGTCAACCAGCACGCAGTCTCGGCCAGCAACGTCACCGATGATGTGCATCACCTGAGAAACGTTTGCGCGCGGACGGCGTTTGTCGATGATCGCCATGTCGGTATCGTTCAGCAGCTTAGCGATAGCACGGGCACGTACCACGCCGCCGATGTCCGGAGAAACCACGATTGGGTTATCCAGGTTCAGCTGCAGCATGTCTTCCAGCAGGATTGGGCTGCCGAATACGTTATCAACCGGAACGTCGAAGAAGCCCTGGATCTGCTCTGCGTGCAGGTCAACAGTCAGTACGCGGTCAACGCCGACGCTGGACAGGAAGTCAGCGACAACTTTAGCGGTAATTGGCACACGCGCGGAACGGACGCGACGGTCCTGACGGGCATAGCCGAAGTAAGGGATTACAGCAGTGATACGGCCTGCGGAAGCGCGACGCAGGGCGTCGACCATAACAACCAGTTCCATCAGGTTGTCGTTCGTTGGAGCACAGGTGGACTGGATGATGAAAATATCACCACCGCGTACATTTTCGTTAATTTGTACGCTGACTTCGCCGTCGCTAAAGCGACCTACGGCGGCGTCGCCGAGGGAAGTGTACAGGCGGTTGGCAATACGTTGTGCTAGTTCCGGGGTGGCGTTACCAGCAAAAAGCTTCATATCAGGCACGAGAAGAACCTCAGGCATGCGTCCAGTGGTGGATAGCGTTCGCCGCAAACTGTGCGGGCCAGGCGAAGGCTATCCAGGCGGTGTATTAAAGAGCGCGATGCAACGTCTGGAACAGGGTGACGTTGTCACCGAAACTCAGTCTGCGCCAGAATGGTCTGCTGTAGGGGGGAGGTGTTCATCCCACGTGCTACAAAACCATGCAGCCAAACCGGCGCTTGCTCAAGCACCTGACGAGCGGCGGATTCGGTGTCAAATTCAGCAAAGACACAGGCCCCTGTACCAGTCAGGCGCGACGGCGCGTATTCTAACAGCCAGGAAAGCACCGCATCAACCTCGCGAAAACGTTTTCTTGCGATATCCTCGCAATCGTTGCTGAATTCACAATTTAATAAGGTTTCTATTGACCGAACCGGGGTATTCCTTTTCAGGTCAGGATCTTTAAAGATGACCGGGGTCGGAATACTCACGCCAGGGTGGGCAACCAGATACCACTTCTCCGGCGGTTCAGCCGGGGAGAGAATCTCACCCACGCCTTCAGCAAAGGCCGCATGACCGCGCACAAACACCGGGACATCCGCCCCCAGCGCCAGGCCCAGGACTGCCAGTTCGTCCTTTGACAGCCCGCAGCCCCAGAGGTGATTCAGCGCAACCAGCACGGTGGCGGCGTTGGATGATCCACCGCCCAGACCGCCGCCCATCGGCAGGCGTTTTTCGATACGGATATCCGCACCGCTTCCCGCGGGCAGACGGCCCGATTCCGCCGCGGCTTTCATCAGCAGACGCGCGGCGCGCACGATCAGGTTGTCCTCATGCGCCACGCCTTCGACCGGCGTTAGCAGGCAAATCTGCCCGTCCTGGCGCAGTTCAATGGAGATCGTGTCGCCATAGTCAATAAACTGAAACAGCGTCTGCAGGGTGTGGTACCCGTCAGCACGCTGGCCGGTAATGTATAAAAACAGGTTCAGCTTTGCCGGAGAGGGCCAGTGGGTCATCATTTAACGATCCAGTTGTCCATTTTCAGCTTGATACGCTGGCTGCCCTGGGTCAGTTCCATGTTTGATGGCAGCGACGGTTTACTCTTGCTGTCATAGGCGCTGTACACCACTTTCCAGGTTTTGCCGTTCTGGGTGTAGTTCACCTGGCTCAGACGGTACTGGTCGTCAAGGGTGTAGTCAGTTGCCTCACCCGGCAGGCCAAGGATCCACTGGCGCAGGCTGTTGAGCGGGATTGGCATCCCTGTCAGCTTGCCAATCATCTCTTCGGCATCGGTCGCGGTATAGTGCTGGCCTTTGTTATCGGTGATCTGCGCTTCGCCCGGCTTGGCGATAAGCTCCAGCTCGGTGCTGCCCAGCGGGTTCAGCAGCAGCAGGCGGTAGTTGTCCTGCCCCGTCTGCTGCCAGAAGAAGCGGGCATAAACCTTTTGTTCGTCAGAGAGATAAGCGAAAGCGCCGCGGGTCTGGTACTGGTTCAAATTACGGACGTCCTGCTGGTGCTGACGCCACTGCGGTGAATCAGGGCTTTTGCCCGGGCCTTTTGGTTGGGTGACGGTACACGCGGTCAGAACCAGTGCTGCCAGCGGCAGCAGGCGAATCAGTCGGGTCATAATGAGGACAAATCCTTGAGATACGTTGCAGTTATAACTGTTAATGCTAGCGTCGAAGGGGGCTACCGTCTACGTTCAAATTATCTCAAAGGGTTGTGTAACCTATTACTCCGAAAGGGGGCAGTCCCTTTTATTGATCTCGCGCATCCTGTATGATGCGTTCTGCTAACCTTATTAACGCTGGTACTACTCCCGCTCAACATGACCCTATTAGCACTCGGCATCAACCACAAAACGGCTCCGGTTTCGCTGCGAGAACGCGTGACGTTTTCGCCGGATACGCTTGACCTGGCGCTGGACAGCCTGCTTGCACAGCCTATGGTGCAGGGTGGCGTGGTGCTCTCGACGTGCAACCGTACCGAGCTGTATTTAAGCGTGGAAGAGCAGGACAACCTGCACGAAGCGCTGATCCGCTGGCTATGCGACTACCACAATCTCAATGAAGACGAGCTGCGCAACAGCCTGTACTGGCATCAGGACAACGATGCCGTCAGCCATCTGATGCGCGTCGCCAGCGGGCTGGATTCACTGGTGCTGGGCGAGCCGCAAATTCTGGGACAGGTGAAAAAAGCGTTTGCGGATTCGCAAAAAGGGCATCTGAAGGCCAGCGAGCTGGAGCGCATGTTCCAGAAGTCGTTCTCCGTGGCGAAGCGTGTGCGAACCGAAACCGACATTGGTGCCAGTGCGGTTTCTGTTGCTTTCGCGGCCTGCACCCTTGCACGCCAAATCTTTGAATCCCTGTCTACCGTCACCGTGATGCTGGTGGGCGCGGGCGAAACCATCGAACTTGTGGCGCGCCATCTGCGCGAGCATAAAGTGAAAAAGATGATTATCGCAAACCGCACCCGCGAACGCGCGCAGGTGCTGGCGGATGAAGTGGGTGCAGAGGTGGTTGCCCTGAGCGACATCGATGAACGCCTGAAAGAGGCGGACATTATCATCAGCTCAACCGCCAGCCCGCTGCCGATTATCGGAAAAGGGATGGTGGAGCGTGCGCTGAAGTCCCGCCGTAATCAGCCGATGCTGCTGGTGGATATCGCCGTCCCGCGCGATGTTGAGCCGGAAGTGGGTAAGCTGCCTAACGCCTATCTCTACAGTGTGGATGACCTGCAAAGCATCATTTCGCACAACCTTGCCCAGCGTAAAGCGGCGGCGGTTCAGGCGGAAACCATCGTCGAGCAGGAAACCAGTGAGTTTATGGCCTGGCTGCGCGCGCAAAGCGCCAGCGAGACCATCCGCGAGTACCGCGGGCAGGCGGAGCAGGTGCGTGATGACCTGACTGCCAAAGCGTTAGCGGCCCTTGAACAGGGCGGCGACGCAAATGCGATTATGCAGGATCTGGCGTGGAAACTGACCAACCGCCTGATCCATGCACCAACCAAATCTCTTCAGCAGGCTGCCCGTGACGGGGATGATGAACGCCTGACTATTCTGCGCAACAGCCTCGGGCTGGAATAGCGCCCTATACCCATTTTCTAAGACAAGGTGCACTTACGCCTATGAAGCCTTCTATCGTCGCTAAACTGGAAGCTCTGCACGAGCGCCATGAAGAAGTACAGGCGCTGCTCGGGGATGCCGGGACCATTGCGGACCAGGAACGTTTTCGCGCGCTCTCGCGTGAATACGCGCAGTTAAGTGATGTTTCTAAATGCTTTACCGACTGGCGACAGGTTCAGGAAGATATCGAAACCGCGCAGATGATGCTCGACGATCCTGAAATGCGCGAGATGGCGCAGGAAGAGTTGCAGGATGCGAAAGCGCGTTCTGAAGAGATGGAGCAGCAGCTTCAGGTGCTTCTGCTGCCGAAAGATCCGGACGATGAGCGTAACGCGTTTGTGGAAGTGCGCGCCGGTACCGGCGGTGACGAAGCGGCTCTGTTTGCCGGGGATCTGTTCCGCATGTACAGCCGCTACGCCGAATCGCGTCGCTGGCGAGTGGAGATCATGAGCGCCAACGAAGGCGAACATGGGGGCTACAAAGAGGTTATCGCCAAGATCAGCGGCGACGGCGTGTACGGTCGTCTCAAGTTTGAATCCGGCGGTCACCGCGTGCAGCGCGTACCGGCCACCGAATCTCAGGGCCGCATTCACACCTCCGCCTGTACGGTTGCGGTGATGCCGGAGCTGCCGGAGGCTGAACTGCCGGATATCAATCCGGCGGACCTGCGTATTGATACGTTCCGCTCCTCTGGCGCGGGCGGTCAGCACGTTAACACCACCGATTCCGCCATCCGTATTACCCACCTGCCGACCGGCATCGTCGTTGAATGTCAGGACGAGCGTTCACAGCACAAAAACAAAGCCAAAGCGTTGTCCGTGCTGGGCGCGCGTATCCACGCAGCCGAAATGGCGAAACGCCAGCAGGCGGAAGCCTCTACGCGCCGTAACCTTCTGGGCAGCGGCGATCGCAGCGACCGTAACCGCACCTATAACTTCCCTCAGGGGCGCGTAACCGACCACCGCATCAACCTGACGCTGTACCGTCTGGACGAGGTGATGGAAGGGAAGCTGGATATGCTGATCGAGCCTATCGTGCAGGAATACCAGGCCGACCAGCTGGCGGCGCTGTCCGAGCAGGAATAATGGATTTTCAGCGCTGGTTACGTGAGGCTGCCGGTGAGCTTTCAGAAAGCGAAAGCCCGAAACGCGACGCCGAAATTTTGCTTGAGCATGTGACGGGTAAAGCCCGCACGTATCTGCTGGCTTTTGGCGAAACCGAACTGACCGCGGAACAGGAAGCGCAGCTCGCCGCGCTGCTTGCCCGCCGTAAAACCGGCGAGCCGGTGGCGCACCTTGTCGGTGAGCGTGAGTTCTGGTCGTTACCGCTTTACGTCTCGGCGGCGACGCTGATCCCGCGTCCGGACACCGAGTGTCTTGTAGAGCAGGCGCTGGCGCGTTTACCGGCGGCGGCCTGCAGCATTCTCGATCTCGGTACCGGGACAGGGGCTATCGCGCTGGCGCTCGCTACCGAGCGGCGCGACTGCGCGGTGACGGCGGTGGATGTAATGCCCGATGCGGTGGCGCTGGCGCAGCGTAACGTGGAACGTCACGGGCTTCGCAACGTGACGGTGCTGCAAAGCAGCTGGTTTGAGGCGCTGGAGAATCGCTCATTTGCTATGGTTGTCAGCAATCCTCCCTACATCGACGAACATGACCCGCACCTTGCGCAGGGAGACGTGCGCTTCGAACCGCTGACGGCGCTCGTGGCCGGCAACGCGGGATTAGCCGATCTCGATCACATTGTGACAACGTCACGAAAACATTTGCTTTCCGGCGGCTGGCTGCTCGTGGAACATGGCTGGACGCAGGGAGAGGACGTTCGGGCACTGTTTACGCAAGCTGGCTACGCCGCTGTCGAAACCTGCCGCGACTACGGCGGCAACGAACGTCTGACGCTGGGGCAGTGGCTATGAGCCTCTTTACCGTGCTCATTACCGTCCACCTCATTTCCGTTGCGCTGACCATCAGCTTTTTCATCGTCCGTTACTGGTGGCGCTACAGCAACAATCCGCTGACGGATGCCCGCTGGGTGCGTATCGCGCCGCACTGCATCGACACGCTATTGCTCCTTTCCGGTGCCGGGCTCATGTGGAAGACCGGCTATCTGCCATTTACTGATAAAGGTGCATGGCTGACTGAAAAGCTGTTTGGCGTTATCATCTACATCGTTTTGGGTTTTATCGCGCTTGGGCGTCGTCGTCCGCGCAGCCAGCAGGTCGGGTTTATCGCCTTTCTGCTGGGTCTGGTGGTGCTGTACATCATCATTAAACTCGCCACCACAAGAATACCGTTACTGGGGTAAGTCATGAGGTCCTTAGCCGATTTCGAATTTAATAAAGTGCCGCTTTGCGATGGCATGATCCTGATTTCTGAGATGATTCGCGACGATTTTACGTCGCAGTTTGTCTACGATGAGCTGGAGAATCTGGTCAGCCTGGCGCGTGAAGAGATTAATCAGGCTCGCCCGCAAGACTGGCAATTAGAGAAGCTGCTGGAGCTTTTCTACGGCGAATGGGGTTTCTGCGACACGCGGGGCGTGTATCGCCTGTCTGACGCATTATGGCTGGACCAGGTCTTAAAAAATCGTCAGGGCAGCGCCGTGGCGCTGGGTTCTATTTTGCTGTGGGTCGCGCACCGTCTGGATATTCCGCTAGTCCCGGTCATTTTCCCGACGCAGATGATCCTGCGCGCTGAGTGGCTGGACGGTGAAATGTGGCTCATTAATCCCTTCAACGGCGACACGCTGGATGAACATACGCTGGACGTGTGGCTGAAAGGCAATATCAGCCCGGTGGCTGAACTCTTCAACGAAGATCTCGACGAGGCGGATAACGCAGAAGTGATCCGCAAGCTGCTGGATACGCTGAAGTCTGCGTTAATGGAAGAGCGTCAGATGGAGCTGGCGTTGCGAGCCAGCGAAGTGCTGCTGCAGTTCAACCCGGAAGATCCGTACGAAATTCGCGATCGCGGGCTGATCTACGCGCAGCTCGACTGTGAACACGTGGCGCTGAATGATTTGAATTATTTCGTCGAGCAGTGTCCGGAAGACCCCATTAGCGAAATGATTCGTGCGCAGATCAACGCGATCTCGCACAAACAAATTACACTGCATTAATCTTAATTCCGATTCACACCTGAATAAGGCGATCCTATGAAACAAAAAGTGGTTAGCATTGGTGATATCAAGGTAGCAAACGACCTGCCGTTCGTACTGTTTGGCGGCATGAACGTGCTGGAATCCCGCGATCTCGCCATGCGTATCTGCGAACACTACGTGACCGTGACCCAGAAGCTGGGTATCCCGTACGTGTTTAAGGCCTCTTTTGACAAAGCCAACCGCTCCTCCATCAACTCTTACCGTGGCCCGGGCCTGGAAGAGGGAATGAAAATTTTCCAGGAGCTGAAGCAGACCTTTGGCGTAAAAGTGATCACCGACGTGCATGAAGCCTCTCAGGCGCAGCCGGTGGCAGACGTGGTGGATGTGATTCAGCTCCCGGCATTCCTGGCTCGCCAGACCGACCTGGTTGCGGCGATGGCGAAAACCGGTGCCGTTATCAACGTGAAGAAACCACAGTTCGTCAGCCCTGGGCAGATGGGCAATATCGTCGATAAATTTATCGAAGGCGGCAACGATCAGGTCATTCTGTGTGACCGTGGCGCAAACTTCGGCTACGACAACCTGGTTGTCGACATGCTGGGCTTCAGCGTGATGAAAAATGTCTCCGGCCAGTCTCCGGTGATTTTCGACGTGACCCACGCCCTGCAGTGCCGCGACCCGTTCGGCGCCGCGTCCGGCGGCCGTCGTGCCCAGGTGACCGAGCTGGCGCGCGCCGGCATGGCAACCGGTCTGGCCGGCCTGTTCATTGAAGCGCACCCGGATCCGGATAACGCAAAATGCGACGGCCCATCCGCGCTGCCGCTGGACAAGCTGGAGCCGTTCCTGAAGCAGATCAAAGCGATTGACGATCTGGTGAAGAGCTTCGACGAGCTGGATACCAGCAAATAATAAAAAAACCCGCTTCGGCGGGTTTTTTTTATGCTTTCTCCCTCTCCCTGGGGAGAGGGTTGGGGTGAGGGCATCAGCCCGCACCGGATAAAATTACGCAAATATCGTCATCAGATACGCAATAAACAAGGCCATATGCGCCGCGCCGTTCAGCACGTTGGTACGCCCGGTTGAGAACGAAATCTGGCACAGCAGCAACGAGGCGACCATCACAATCATCTCCGGCGCGCCCAGCGCAAACTGCAGCTCGTTACCGGTCATAAAGGCAATCAGCGTCACCACCGGTACGGTGAGTGAAATCGTCGCCAGTACGGAGCCGAAGAACAGGTTCATTGCGCGCTGCACCTGATTATTCAACACCGCTTTCAGCGCGCCCAGCCCTTCCGGCGACAGGATCAGCAGCGCCACCAGGAAGCCGGTAAACGCCACCGGCGCGTTCAGCTCGGTTAACAGCGTCTCCAGCGGGTTAGCGTTCATCTTGGTGACGGCAATCACCGCAATCAGATGCACGATCAGCCAAACCGTATGCCACGCGCTGCTGTGGGCAGACGGCTTGCCGTGGTGCGGGTCATCATCGTCTCCGTCATCTTCATGCTCGTACACAAACAGGCTCTGGTGCGTTTTGGTCTGAATCAACAGGAACACGCCGTACATGGCGGCGGAAATCAGTGCGACCAGCAGCGCCTGCCCGGTGGAAAAATTTGCGCCCGGCAGCGCCATCGGGAAGACCAGCACGATAATCGCCAGCGGGAAGAGGGCGATCAAATACTGTTTAATGCCGAACAGGTTCATATACTGGGTCGCAAATTTGCGCCCGCCCAGCAGCAGAGAGAAGCCTACCAGGCCGCCCGTCACTATCATAATGATCGAATAGAGCGTGTCGCGCATCAGCGTCGGCGCGGCATCGCCGGTCGCCATAAGAGCGGAAATCAGGCTGACTTCGAGAATAACAACGGAAAGGCTGAGAATTAACGATCCGTAAGGCTCGCCCAGACGGTGGGCCAGTACGTCCGCATGGCGAACAACGCTAAATGCGCTGGTTAAGATGCCGACGAGGGCAAGAATATTGATACCAACCACCACTGGCAGTGACTGACTGCTTCCCCAGAAGAGCAGCACAGCCAGTGCCAGAACCGGGAAAATGAGTGACGTCTCCTTGTGGCGGGTCTTTACCGCCTCGTGTGTTGCTGTCATGTGCTTCTCCATCAATGCAGGTGCTTGTAATTATAGATAGATTTTTGAGGTCATTAAATTAACAGAACTCTGTTAAATACCCTTTGTTTTTTACTTAATTTTACCCTTTTTCATTATTTGCATTTCTGATGTCCATAATGCCGTGTTTTTGTCGAATACTCATTAAATAACAGTCAATTAAAAATATAATGCAGTCATAAATTATTGTCGGGTGGCACCATGGCATATCGTCGTCCACACTTATCTCTTTAACCAAAAGAGAGGTTAGTGATGCCCTATAAAGCGAAACGTGAATTACCGGATAACGTGCAAAACGTGCTGCCCGCCCACGCGCAGGATATCTACAAAGAGGCGTTCAACAGCGCCTGGGATCAGTACAAAGACAAGGACGATCGCCGGGATGATGCCAGCCGTGAAGAGACGGCCCACAAAGTCGCCTGGGCCGCAGTAAAACATGAATATGAGAAAGGAGACGACGATAAATGGCATAAAAAGAAATAGTCGTGAAATGATTCGCTGCCTTCATTTTGACTTTTCAGGCGGTTGAACTTCCGTTGTATTGCAACTGGTCCGCTAATTGCTTATCGTTATTCGACTGCTGGCAAAATGACCAGCACAGAATGCCGGGAAGGCGAATTACAGATGTCGCAAGGAAGCATGCAGTGGCGGAGGTGGAAAGTGTTAACGCGTGATTTCTTAATGAAGGCAGATTGTAAGACGGCATTTGGTGCTATTGAGGAATCGCTTCTCTGGTCAGCTGAACAACGTGCGGCGTCACTCGCTGCCACGCTTGCCTGCCGCCCGGATGATGGCCCGGTATGGATTTTTGGCTACGGCTCCCTGATGTGGAACCCGGCTCTGGAATTTGTCGAATCGGCAACGGGAACGCTGCCTGGCTGGCATCGCGCGTTTTGCCTGCGCCTGACGGCCGGACGCGGCAGCGCGTGCCAGCCCGGGCGCATGCTTGCACTGAAAGAGGGCGGGCGCACCACGGGCGTGGCGTATCGCCTGCCGGATGCCACGCTGGAAGAGGAGCTCACGCTGCTCTGGAAGCGCGAGATGATCACCGGCTGCTATATGCCGAGCTGGTGCAAGCTGGAACTGGACGACGGACGCACCGTCAACGCGCTGGTGTTTATTATGGATCCGCGCCATCCGCTGTATGAAGCGGATACCCGCACGCAGGTGATTGCCCCGTTGATTGCCGCCGCCAGCGGGCCGCTGGGCACCAACGCGCAGTATCTGTTCTCCCTCGATCAGGAGCTGACACGCCTCGGCATGAAGGACGATTGTCTGAATGAGCTGGTGGTGAAGGTGAAGGCGCTGCTGGAAGGGAACCCGCTCAACAGCACGCTGCGACAGGGTTTTGCCTGACAATACGCCCGGCTTGCCGGGCGTTTAAACTTATGCTGCCACGTAGCTGACGGAATGCTCCAGCGACTGGCTGTGGCTATCGATCAGCACATCCCACGTGCCGGTGTACGGCACGGTAAGCCAGGCCTTATCGTCCTGTACGGTGAGAATATCCGCCTGGGACTGTTTTTGTGCTTTCGAACTCATCAGATGAATACGACAGCGTTCTGAGCAACGCACCACTACCGTATCCCCGCCAAACAGTTTCAAACTTGTTTTTACCAGTGCCATTTTTTTACCCCGTAGTCTTAAACAACGCTCTCCCTGCTGCCATATCCGAGCGTGATGTTGTTCACAATTCACTCATGGCATAACACCAAAGGGGAGGGGGTGGGATGCTGATTTTGATCAAAAAATGGCATAACGATTAAACAAAAATGACAAAATTCCTCAAAATTTAGGCTGGCGCGCGTTTTACCCGCTAAACGCGCTCCGGAAGAAGATTAAATGCGGAAATGCCCGGCTGTTTCAGCAAGGTCGCCCGCCTGGCTCTGCAGGGCACCCGCGGCGGCGGCGGATTCCACCACCAGTTCGGCGTTCTGCTGAACCATTCTGTCGAGATGGGTCACCGCGTGGTTTATCTCATGAATCCCTTTCATCTGCTCGCTGGTGGCGATGGAGATTTCGCGCATGATGCCAGAGACGCTGCCGATGCTGGAGCGGATCTCATCCATGCTTTCCCCCGCCAGATGTACGTAGCGGGAGCCTGTTGCCACGCTGTCGGTGGTGGAGTCAATCAGGGATTTGATCTCTTTCGCCGCCTGAGCGCTACGGCTCGCCAGGTTACGCACTTCGCCTGCTACGACGGCAAACCCGCGCCCCTGCTCACCCGCACGCGCCGCCTCGACGGAGGCGTTCAGCGCCAGAATGTTGGTCTGGAAAGCAATGCCGTCAATCACGCTGGTGATATCGCCAATTTTTGCCGACGCGACTTCAATAGACTGCATGGTGCTGATCGCCTGCGATACCACCTCGCCGCCGCGCGCCGCGGCCGCTGAGGCCTTGCTCGCCTGATCGTTCGCTTCTGCCGCCGATTCATTCGACTGCGTCACGGAGGCGGTGATCTGCTCCACGGCGCTGGCCGTCTCGCGCAGGCTGGATGCCGCCTGCTCGGTACGTCCGGAGAGATCCTGGTTACCTGCGGCAATCTCCTGCGCCGCGTTTTTCACCGATTCACTGGCATCCCGGAGCTGCACCATCACCACCGACAGTTTATCGCTGAAGGCGTTAAAGGCCTGGGCAATTTGCGCGACCTCGTCCTCGCCGCTGTCCGGCAGGCGCTGGGACAGATCGTTAGTGCCGTTAGCAATGTTGTGCATCGCGTCGCGAATGTCGGACAAACGCTTGAGCAGGCGGGCAATCAGGAAATGCACAATGGCGGCGCTCAGCAGTGCGAGGATCACCAGCGAAATCCCCGAGGCTTTAAGCAGGGAACGCATGCCGGAGGTGGCGTCACCGCTGTCGAGCGCGACGACTAACAGCCAGTTTGTGCCCGGCACGGCTGTCGCCACGAAGGTTTTTTCAGCGTCGTTTAGCGTTCCGTCGACGGGGTTACCGCTTTTCAGCGCAGCAAAATCAATGCCCTTGATTGTCTCAGCAAACGGTTTCAGCGTGAGGGCAGGATCGTTAGCGGCAATCACGCTGCCGTCACTGTTCAGAAGCAACCCGCTGCTGGCCGGGGTTGGATGGATCCCGCGCACGTTAGCTACCACGCTGTCCATCGCTACATCGCCCGCCACGACCGCTTTGAGCGTGCCATTTTCTTTCACCGGCACGGCGAAGGTAACCACCAGTTTACCGGTCCCCGCGTCAACGTAGGGCGCGGTGACAACCGGACCGTCCGTGCTGACCACCTGCTGATACCACGGGCGAATAGTCGGGTCATAGTCCGCCGGAACGCCCGCCGGTTCAGAGAATTTCGCCGTTTTGCTGGCGTAGCCAACATAGACGTTGGTGAATCCACCCGCCTGAGCAAGCTGTTTAAACACCGGAACCGGGTCGTCACTCAGCGCAACGGTCTGCGCGGAGGCGATCACCGTCATCTTGCTTTTTACCCAGTCGGCAATCGCCATGTTATGGCTGGCGCTGGTGCTGGTCAGGATATCGCGCTGGGACTGCTGGTTATCCTGGCGCGTGACCTGGAAGTTGATAACGGTATTAAGGAGAAGGGCGACGACCAGACAGCCTGCCGTCGCCGCGATGATGCGTGCACGAATCGATCTGAACATAAGTGAAATACCTGCTGTGTTGTTTCCATGCCTATCGGCAACCCCGCAGGTAAACTTGATGCTGAAACCGCGTCCATAAGAAAATAATATTTTTACGGGTTTATTATTAAAAAGTTAATACTTTATCGGCGGACAGTGTCCACTCGGCCAGCTCAACCAGCGTACCAATCTCTACGCCATCAATCAGCGGCAGACCGGTAATGCCGCGGCCGTCGGTGCAGGTCTTGCACAGCTTCACCGGCACGTTTTGCGCGGTGAGGATCTCCAGCATCTGCTGAATGTTATAGCCCTCTGCCGGTTTTTGACCCTTCAGCCCCGCGGTGACCGCGTCCGACATTAAAAAGAGTCGTAACGCCAGGTCGCTCACTTTTTCACGCAGCGCAATCGCCAGGCGCAGACTGTTGAAAAGGGATTCGCTGCCATAAGCCGCACCGTTGGCGACGATCACAATCTTTTGCATGTTGACTCCTGTTCTTATAAAGGCACGAATATTGCTTAGCTTTCCCGAGTTTCGCTGTTCTGGAGAGTAAGCATGACATTAATGGCTGGCATTTCGCCAGGCGCTGGCGAATGGCTCGAGCGCGCAAGGATGATGCGCCGGGAGCAGCTCAGCAAGCTGGCACAGCTTGGCGAGCTTGTGCACGGCATTAGCCAACTGGTGCACATGTTACAGTGCGAGCGTGGGGCGTCCAACGTCTGGCTCTGTTCACAGGGTAAGCTCTACGCTCCTGAATGCAAAGCCAGCCGGGCGCTGGTGGATGAAAACCTCGCTGCACTTTATGACATTCTTGAAAAACAGTCGCCGATCCCGGGAAGTGCCGTCTGTGAACGCATCGGCGGCGCGCTCCTGAGCCTTGATATGCTTCCCGCGCTGCGCGACGGTGTTATTCAGCAAACGGTAACGGCGCCGCAGGCGATGGAACACTACTCCCGCATGCTTCGCCATCTGCTCAGTATCGTACCGCAGCTCAATGACAGCATTGACGATCCGCAAATCGCCGGGCGTTTTGTTGCCCTTTATAGCCTGATGCAGGGGAAAGAGCTGGCGGGACAGGAACGGGCCCTGGGAGCGATTGGCTTCACGCAGGGCTTTTTCGATGATGTGACTCGCCAGAGGCTGGTTGACCGCATCGACGGGCAGCAGGCCTGCTTTGAAATTTTTCTCTCACACAGCTCTGCTGACGTCCAGACCACCTTTTCCCTGCACTGTCAGCCCGATCGTGAAACGGAGCAGCTACGAAGGGTGGCCTGCACCCGCCAGCCCGCCGCCGATAACGGCCTTACCGCTCTGGCCTGGTTTGCGCTGCAAACCGCGCGCCTTGAGCATCTGCGCGCGCTGGAGGAGACGCTCATCGCCGATCTGATGACGGCGGTGGACGAGCGTATTTACCGTAACGATGAGTACGTGCCTCCCGCCGATGAGCAGGACGATCCACTGATACAGTACCCGGAAAAACCGTTGCTCACCCTGGTACGCCAGCAGGCGCGTGAGATAGAACAGCTCTCGCGCCAGCTTGCGTCGCTGCGCGATACGCTTGAAGAGCGCAAAGTCATAGATAAAGCGAAAAGCGTTTTGATGACCCAACAGAATATGAGTGAGGAACAGGCCTGGACGGCGCTGCGCAAAATGGCGATGGATAAGAACCAAAGGATGGTGGATATCGCCCGCGCGCTGCTCATGGTGAAGAATTTGTGGCAGGTAATACCAAAGGAGTAGCTGCACGGTTAGCGGGCATTTTGTGCCTGATTGAGGTGCGTAAACCTGAGGGTAAAGCGGGATACACCGCGAAAACCGCGTGTTAAAACCTGGCATTCGCTTTGCATTATCGGATTAACCATTTTTGACGATGCGCCAACGGCGGTGCATTCGTCTTCGGGATAAAGGCGTCCACTGGTGCTTCGGCATCGTGGGCGCTTTTTTTTGGTTTTTATTCAGGAGTGGTCATGGCGGATTTGTCGAGACGGCGTTTTTTGCAGGCCAGCATGCTGGCCAGTGGCGCAATGCTGTTACCGGGTATCATGCAGGCCGCATGGGCGGCAGGCTCGGATAAACCGGAGCAGGAAACGGTGCGCATCGGGTTTATCCCGCTGACCGACTGCGCCCCGGTGGTTATCGCAGCGCTGAAAGGCTTTGATAAAAAATACGGTATTACCATCGTGCCCACCAAAGAGGCGAGCTGGGCGGCGGTGCGCGACAAGCTGGTGGCGGGCGAGCTTGATGCCGCGCACATTCTCTACGGCCTGCTGTACGGCCTGGAGCTGGGCATCGCCGGCAAGCCGCAGCAGATGGCTAACCTGATGACCCTCAACCAGAACGGTCAGGCCATCACGCTCTCCAGCGATCTGGCGGAGAAGGGCGTTCGAGACCTTGACGGGCTGAAAAAGCTGATTGGTCAGCAGGCGCCCGGCACCTACACCTTCGCGCACACCTTCCCGACCGGGACGCACGCCATGTGGCTGTACTACTGGCTGGCCAGCGCGGGCATTAACCCCTTTGACGACGTGCGCACGGTAGTGGTGCCGCCGCCGCAGATGGTGATGAACATGCGCATTGGCAACATGGTCGGCTTTTGCGTCGGCGAGCCGTGGAACGCACGTGCCATCAACGACCGCATCGGTTTTACCGCCGCCACGTCGCAGTCCATCTGGGCCGATCATCCGGAAAAAATCCTCGGCACGCGTCGCGACTGGGTGGAGAAAAACCCGCACACCGCGCGGGCGCTGGTGAGCGCGGTACTGGAGGCGGCGCGCTGGATCGAAGCCTCCCCGGAAAACAAACGCGAGACCGCGCAGATCCTCTCCCGCCGGGCGTGGCTCAACTGCAAGGAACAGTATCTCACCGGACGCATGCTCGGCGAGTACGACAACGGCCTGGGCCAGCGCTGGCAGGACGCGCACCCGATCCGCTTCTTCAACGAGGGGGCCGTCAGCTACCCATATCTCTCAGACGGCATGTGGTTCTTAACCCAGTTCCGCCGCTGGGGCTTGCTCAAATCCGCGCCGGACTACGCGGGTATTGCACAGCGCATTAACCAGACCGCGGTCTGGCAGGATGCCGCCACGGCGGTGGGGGGCATCAGCACACCGACTTCACCATTACGCAGCAGCACATTGATGGACGGCACCGTCTGGAACGGTACCGATCCGGAAGGATACGCCAGCCGTTTCGCTATTCACCGTAAAGGGGCCTGATTATGCAGCATCTGCAAAAGACGAATTCACACGAGACGCCGGAGAGTGGAGAGGTGTTTCTCCTGCCTCCGGTGCAGGTTCGCCGCCGTACGCCGACGTTTGCGCGTCGGATTAATGCGATCCTTCAGCGCATCATCCCGGCGTTTCTCGGTCTGGGACTGCTGGTGGTGCTCTGGCAGCTGGCGGCGATTAACAGCAAAGGTTTCCCAACGCCGCTCAGCACGCTCGATTCCGCCATCACCCTGTTTGCCGATCCGTTTTATCGCGACGGGCCAAACGACATGGGCATCGGTTGGAACGTGCTCGCCTCATTACAGCGCGTGGCGGTGGGGTTTGGCCTGGCCGCGCTCGCCGGGATCCCGCTCGGCTTCCTGATTGGTCGCTTCACCTTTTTCTCTCGCATGTTCGGCCCGCTGATCGCGCTGTTACGCCCGGTTAGCCCGCTGGCCTGGCTTCCCATCGGCCTGCTGCTGTTTCAGAAAGCGGAGCCCGCGTCGAGCTGGACCATTTTTATCTGCTCCATCTGGCCGATGGTGATCAACACCGCCGAAGGCGTGCGCCGCATTCCGCAGGACTACCTTAACGTCGCCCGGGTGCTGCAGCTTTCCGAGTGGACCATCATGCGCCGCATTCTCTTCCCGGCGGTGCTGCCCGCGGTGCTGACCGGGGTGCGCCTCTCCATCGGCATCGCCTGGCTGGTGATTGTCGCCGCCGAGATGCTGACCGGCGGTTTAGGGATCGGCTTCTGGATCTGGAACGAGTGGAACAACCTCAACGTCGAAAACATTCTCATCGCCATCGTCATCATTGGCGTGGTCGGGCTGCTGCTGGAGCAGGGGCTGATGCTGATCGCCCGTCGCTTTAGCTGGCAGGAAAAATAAGGAGCGAACATGAAACCATTAATCCAGGTCCAGGCCGTGAGCCAGCGTTTTTCCACCGCCAGCGGTGAATTTCTGGCGCTGCAGAACGTCTTCTTTGATATCCATGAGGGCGAAACCGTCAGCCTGATTGGGCACTCCGGCTGCGGTAAATCGACGCTGCTTAACCTTATCGCTGGGATCACGCTGCCGACGGAAGGCGGGCTGATTTGCGACAACCGCGAAATTGCCGGGCCGGGTCCGGAGCGCGCGGTGGTATTCCAGAACCATTCGCTGCTGCCGTGGCTCACCTGCTTCGACAACGTGGCCCTGGCGGTCGATCACGTTTTTCGCCACAGCATGAGCAAGGCGGAGCGCCGGGAGTGGATTGAGCACAACCTCGACCGCGTGCAGATGGGGCACGCCCTGCACAAGCGCCCGGGGGAGATCTCCGGCGGCATGAAGCAGCGCGTCGGGATTGCCCGGGCGCTGGCGATGAAGCCGAAAGTCCTGCTGATGGATGAACCCTTCGGCGCGCTGGATGCGCTGACGCGCGCCCATCTGCAGGACTCGGTGATGCAGATCCAGCAGGCGCTGAACACCACCATTGTGCTGATTACCCACGACGTGGACGAGGCGGTGCTGCTCTCCGATCGCGTGCTGATGATGACCAACGGCCCGGCGGCGACCGTCGGGGAGATCCTGCACGTTGACCTGCCGCGCCCGCGTAACCGGGTGCAGCTGGCTGACGACAGCCGCTATCACCACATGCGCCAGCAGATCCTGCATTTCCTCTATGAAAAGCAGCCGAAAGCGGCGTAGCGAGGGGGCTTTGATGCGACTGGTCATTATCGGAAATGGCATGGCGGCCACGCGGCTGATTGCCTCGCTCACCGGGCGTGCTGCCGATCGTTTCGCAATTACCGTCATCGGTGACGAGCCGGAGCATGCCTATAACCGCATCCAGCTTTCGCCGGTGCTGGGCGGTGAAAAAACGGCGGTGGGCATCAGTCTTCAGAATGACGACTGGTACCAGGAACGGGGCGTGACGGTGCTGCGGGGCGAAAAGGCGCTCGCCGTTAACGTGGACGCGCGGGAAGTGCAAACCACCGCCCGCACGCTGGGCTGGGATGCGCTGGTGTTTGCCACCGGATCAACGCCCTTTGTTCCGCCAATTCGCGGCTGCGATGCGCCGCATGTGTTCACGTTCCGTACCCTGGCAGATACCCGGGCCATTCAGGCGATCGCCGGTCCGGCGGTGGTGCTGGGCGGCGGCGTGCTCGGGGTTGAGGCGGCGGCTGCGCTGGCGCGTTCAGGTGACGAGGTCACGCTTGTTCATCGCGGTCCGTGGCTGATGGAGCAGCAGCTGGATCGGCAGGCGGGAATGCTGCTGGAAGAGGCGCTGGCGGCGCGGGGCGTGCGCTGTGAGCTCGTCTCTGGCATCGCAGCGGTGAACGGAGATAGCGTGACGCTGCTTAACGGACGCAGTATCGCCGCCGCGCGCGTGGTGCTAGCGACCGGCGTGCAGCCCAGCGTCACGCTGGCGCAGGCCAGCGGCATTCGCTGCGCGCGCGGCATCGTGGTGGATCGCCAGATGCAAACCTCCGAGCCGGACGTCTACGCCATTGGCGAGTGCTGCGAAATTGACGGCCAGACGTTTGGCCTGGTCGCCCCCTGTCTGGCGCAGGCGGATATCCTTGCCGCCCGGCTGGCCGGAGACGTCACCGCGCCGTTTACCCTGACCGACAGCGGGATGCGCCTCAAGGTGACCGGCGTGGAGCTGTTCAGTCTCGGTCGCGCGGCAGAGCAGGAGGGCGACGTGGTCTGGAGCGCATGGGATCCGCTGACCCGTCACTATCGCCGTTTACTGATCAATCAAGGGGCGCTGGCTGGCGTACTGCTGATGGGCGGCTGCCGCAGCGCGGCAACATTTACCGATTTACTGGCAACGGCTGCGCCCGCCCACGCGGACTGGCTGTTCGATCGTTTCACTACGCAACCGCAGGTTGCAGGACACAATGCTATGACAAAACCTACTCTGGTGGTGGTTGGGCACGGTATGGTCGGCCATCATTTTCTCGAAGACTGCGTTAACCGCAATCTGCATCAGCAGTATCAGATCGTTGTCTTTGGCGAGGAGCGCTATGCCGCCTACGACCGCGTGCATCTGTCGGAATATTTTGGCGGCCGCAGCGCGGCGTCGCTTTCGCTGGTGGAGGGGGATTTCTTTGTCAACAAAGGCATTGAGCTGCGCCTGTCGCAGCAGGTCGTCGCTATCGATCGCGACGCGCGCGTGGTGCGCACCGCCAGCGGGCACGAAACCCACTGGGACAAGCTGGTGCTGGCGACCGGCTCATACCCGTTCGTGCCGCCCGTGCCGGGCAAAGATTTGCCGGGCTGTTTTGTCTACCGCACCCTTGACGACCTGGACAACATTGCTGCACATGCGGCGGGCTCGCGCCGCGGCGTGGTGATTGGCGGCGGCCTGCTCGGGCTGGAGGCGGCGAATGCCCTGAAGCAGCTCGGGCTGGAAACCCACGTGGTTGAGTTTGCGCCCAACCTGATGGCGGTCCAGCTCGACAACGACGGCGCGGCGATGCTGCGCAAGAAAATTGAGGCGCTGGGCGTCGGCGTTCACACCAGTAAAGCGACAACGGAGATCGCCACGGCGGACAGCGGGCTGGTGCTGCGCTTTGCCGATGGCGAACAGCTGGAAACGGACATGGTGGTCTTTTCTGCCGGCATTCGTCCGCAGGACGCGCTGGCGCGCAGCAGCGGGCTGGCTATCGGCGAACGCGGCGGGATCTGCATTGACGACGGCTGTCGCACCTCCGATCCGGACGTGCTGGCCATTGGTGAATGCGCCCTGTGGGAGGGGAAAATCTTCGGGCTGGTTGCGCCCGGCTATCAAATGGCGCGGGTGGCCGCCGCCGCGCTGGCGGGAGAGGATAAAACCTTCACCGGCGCGGATATGAGCACCAAACTCAAGCTACTCGGCGTGGATGTGGCCTCGTTCGGCGACGCCCACGGGCGCACCCCGGGGGCGCTGAGCTACCAGTGGACGCACGGTCTGCAGCAAATTTACAAGAAAATCGTGGTCAGCCACGACGGCAAAACGCTGCTCGGCGGCGTGCTGGTGGGTGACGCCAGCGAATACGCCACGCTGGTGCAGATGATGCTTAACGGCATCAGCCTGCCGAAAGAGCCGGAAACGCTCATTTTACCCGCGTCGTCAGGCAGCGCGCCAAAAGCGCTCGGCGTGGCGGCGCTGCCGGAAAGCGCGCAGATCTGTTCGTGTCATAACGTCAGCAAAGGCGATATCTGCCGGGCGGTGAGCGCGGGCGCGACGGATATCGGCGCCGTTAAGCAGTGCACCAAAGCGGCGACCGGCTGCGGGGGATGTAGCGCGCTGGTGAAGCAGGTGATGGAGTTCCAGCTGGCGGAGCAGGGCGTGGAGGTGAAAAAGGACATCTGCGAGCACTTCCCGTACTCGCGCCAAGAGATTTACCACCTCGTGCGCGTCAACCATATCCGCACCTTTGACCAGCTTATCAGCCGCTACGGACAGGGGCACGGATGTGAGATCTGCAAGCCGCTGGTGGGATCGGTGCTCGCCTCCTGCTGGAACGAGTATCTGCTGAAACCGGCACACCTGCCGCTGCAGGACACCAACGACCGCTACTTCGCCAACATCCAGAAGGACGGCACCTACTCCATCGTGCCGCGCATGCCGGCGGGGGAAGTGACCGCCGACGGGCTGATCGCCATCGGCCAGATTGCGAAACGCTACAGCCTGTACAGCAAAATTACCGGCGGACAGCGAATCGACCTTTTCGGCGCCACTCTGGAACAGCTGCCTGAGATCTGGCAGGCGCTGGTGGAGGCCGGTTTTGAAACCGGACACGCCTACGGGAAATCCCTGCGCACGGTGAAATCCTGCGTCGGCTCGACCTGGTGCCGCTACGGGGTGCAGGACTCCACCGGCCTCGCGGTCAGGCTTGAGCACCGCTACAAGGGGCTGCGCGCGCCGCACAAAATCAAAATGGCGGTCTCCGGCTGCACCCGCGAGTGCGCGGAGGCGCAGAGCAAAGACGTGGGGGTGATTGCCACCGATAAAGGCTGGAACCTCTATCTGTGCGGCAACGGCGGGATGAAGCCGCGCCACGCGGATCTCTTCGCCAGCGATCTGGACGACGAAACGCTGATCCGCACCGTCGACCGTTTCCTGATGTTTTACATCCGCACGGCGGATCGCCTGCAGCGCACCAGCACCTGGATGGACAACCTTGAGGGCGGCCTCGACTATCTGCGCGAGGTGATCCTCAACGACAGCCTTGGCATCGCCCACGAGCTGGAGCAGGAGATGGCCCGGGTGGTGGAAACCTACCAGTGCGAATGGCAAACCACGCTTAACGATCCCAACCGGCTCGCGCTGTTCCGCACGACGGTGAACGAGACCGCGCCGGATGAAAGCAAGCGCTGGCAGGAAATCTGCGGCATCGACGATATCCCCGAGCAGGCGGGCATCGGCGCGCGGCTTGGACATAAGCCGATTGCGCTCTTCCGCTTTGGCAAAACCGTTTACGCCCTCGACGATCGGGAACCGGGCGGTAATGCGAACGTGCTTTCACGCGGCATTCTTGGCGATGCGGCGGGCGAGCCGGTGGTGATTTCACCGCTCTACAAGCAGCGCATTCGCCTGCGCGACGGCTGTCAGGCAGAGAACGGCGAACCCGCGGTGCGCGCCTGGCCGGTGAAAATTGAAAACGGCAAGGTGTGGGTTGGCAGCGACGCCCTGGTAATGCGTGCGGAGGCCTCATGACGGAAACCCGGACAACGTGCCCCTACTGCGGGGTCGGCTGCGGCGTGGTCGCGCGCATGGAAGGTGAAGCGGTTAGCGTTCGGGGAGATGAAACCCATCCAGCGAACCTGGGTCGCCTGTGCGTGAAAGGATCGGCCCTGGGGGAAACGACGGGCTTACAGGGGCGGCTTTTGCGCCCGGTCGTTGACGGCCTTGAGGTGGACTGGGCGCAGGCGCTGAACGCGGCGGGGGAGCGTCTGCGGGAGATTATCGACACATGGGGATCGCAGGCGGTGGCGTTTTACGCCTCCGGCCAGCTGTTGACCGAGGATTACTATGCCGCCAACAAGCTGATGAAAGGATTTATCGGTGCGGCAAACATCGATACCAACTCCCGGCTCTGCATGTCTTCGGCGGTGGTGGGCTACAAGCGCGCCTTTGGCGAAGACGTGGTGCCGTGCAGCTATGAGGATGTGGAAAACAGCGATCTGGTGGTGCTGGCTGGCTCGAACGCGGCCTGGACGCATCCGGTGCTCTATCAGCGGCTGGTGCAGGCGAAGCGCAACAACCCGCAGATGAAGGTGGTGGTAATCGATCCCCGTAGAACCGCCACCTGTGATATTGCTGACCTGCATCTGGCGCTCGCCCCCGGCAGCGACTCCGGGCTGTTTGTCGGTCTGCTTAATGTGATTCAGGGAACGGATGAGTGGCCCGTTGAGCGCGTGGCGGCGTTTTGCGGCCTCTCGCCGCAGGATATTGGCACCTTTTACGACTGGTTTATCACCGCGCCTCGCGCAATTACGCTCTACACCATGGGTATCAACCAGTCCGCCAGCGGCAGCGACAAGTGTAACGCTATCATTAACGTTCATCTTGCCAGCGGGAAGTTCAACCGTCCGGGCTGCGGCCCGTTTTCGCTGACCGGACAGCCAAACGCGATGGGCGGACGGGAAGTTGGCGGACTGGCGAACCAGCTGGCGGCGCACATGAACTTTGAGCCGGACGATCTTTCGCGGGTGGCGCGTTTCTGGGGAACGGAACGGCTGGCGCAGACGCCGGGGCTGATGGCGGTGGAGCTGTTTGACGCCATTGCCCGCGGTGAGGTGAAGGCGGTGTGGATTATGGGCACCAACCCTGCCGTGTCGCTGCCGGACAGCCACGCGGTGTGTCAGGCGCTGGCGGGCTGCCCGCTGGTGATGGTCTCTGAGGTGATGAACGATACAGATACCAGCCGGTTCGCCCATATCCGTTTTCCGGCGCTGGGCTGGGGAGAGAAGGACGGGACGGTGACCAATTCCGAGCGTCGCATTTCGCGCCAGCGCGCGTTTCTGCCCGCGCCGGGCGAAGCGAAGCCGGACTGGTGGATCGTCGCGCAGGTAGCGAAGCGGCTGGGCTACGGCGAGGCCTTTGCCTGGCAACATCCGCACGAGATTTTTTGCGAACATGCGGCGTTGACGGCCTTTGAAAATGACGGCGCGCGGGCATTTAATCTTCATGAACTGGCTGCGCTAACCCGTGAGGAGTGGGATCAGCTTGAGCCTTATCAGTGGCCGACGGGGAATTTTCCGCGCCGAAACTTCGTTCCCGTTAACCCTCTGTCGCACGGTGCGACGGTCAGCGCGTTGTACCCGCTGATTCTCAATTCGGGGCGCATACGCGATCAGTGGCATACCATGACCCGAACGGGATACGTGGCCAGACTGATGCAGCATATCGCCGAACCGTTTGTTGAGGTTTGCCCCGCAGACGCGGTTCGGTTTTCCCTGTGCGACGGCCAGCTGGCGCGCATCAGCTCGCCGCGCGGCGTGATGGTCGTCAGAGTACGAATCAATGACGGGATACGGGAAGGCGAGGCGTTTGCTCCGATGCACTGGAACGCTGAGTTTTCCCGCCAGGGAAAGGTGAATGCGCTGGTGGAAGGGCGCTGCGATCCGGTTTCTGGCCAGCCGGAGAGTAAACAAACCGCGGTCAGAATTCTGCCGTGGCAGCCTGCCTGGCAGGGGGAACTCTATGCCCGGGAATGGCCGGAAATGCCCTCTTCGGCTTACTGGTGGCGTAAAGCCTCACGCCTGACGGTGGCGTGCGATAAACCTTTGCTGTCGTGGGTAATGGATTACGCCGGCGTCCGGGGCTGGCAGCTGCAGGTTGCGCAAACCGGCGAACGCAGCAGCGTGCTGGCCTGGCATGAAGGCCAGCTGATGCTGGGCTTCTGGGAGGGCACCGCGTTACCGGCGCTGGCGCATACGGTGATTGAAGCCGCTTTTCAATCCCCACCCGTGCTGGCCTCTGAACGTCACGCCTTGCTGAACGGACAGAGCGTCGGGAAGGAAGCGGATCCGGGACGCATCATCTGCAGCTGTTTCAGCGTCGGGGAGAATACGATACGGGAGGCGATCGTTGGCGGGTGTGATTCCGTCACCGCGCTGGGGGCGAAGCTGCGCTGTGGTACGAACTGTGGCTCCTGCGTGCCGGAGCTGAAAGGGCTGTTTCAGGATAATCCTGAAATGTCCGCCAGGACTGCATTTCAGGGCTTATCGCGTTAACATAATAAGAGTTTATTCATAAACACAGGTTCTTATTGACGACGTTGATGGCTGTATCGTCCCGCATTCGTTTGCTGTTTTTACTCCCCCTTCTTACGGTCGGAGCCGTTCACGGTGCGCCGAATTCCTTTATGCATCAGGCGCAAAATCCCTTTGATAATAACGGGGATAGTTTGCCCGACCTCGGCATGGCGGCGCCAACGGGCGAGGGGGAAAAACACCTGGCCGAAATGGCGAAAGCCTTCGGTGAGGCCAGCATGACCGACAACGGCCTGACAACGGGCGAGCAGGCGCGTCAGTTTGCGTTTGGCCAGGTGCGCGACGCGGTGAGCGGCGAAGTGAATCAGCAGATTGAGTCCTGGCTTTCGCCCTGGGGGAACGCCAGCGTGAACCTACTGGTGGATAACGATGGCAAATTTAACGGCAGCAGCGGGAGCTGGTTTATCCCCTGGAACGATAACAACCGTTACCTGAGCTGGAGCCAGCTTGGCCTGACCCAGCAGACGGATGGCCTGGTCAGTAACGCAGGAATCGGTCAGCGCTGGATCGCCGGGAAATGGCTGCTGGGTTACAACACCTTTTACGATAACCTCCTGGATGAAAACCTGCAGCGTGCCGGGCTGGGCGCGGAAGTGTGGGGGGAAAATCTGCGCCTGTCAGCCAACTATTATCAGCCCTTTGCCGGCTGGCGTGAGCGCTCTGACGTCCGGGAGCAGCGCATGGCGCGCGGATATGACGTCACCGCTAAAGCCTGGCTGCCGTGGTTCCATCACCTGAACACCAGCATCAGCTTCGAGCAATACTTTGGCGATAACGTCGATCTCTTCAACAGCGGAACCGGCTACCACAATCCGGTAGCGGTGAATCTGGGGCTTAACTACACCCCCGTCCCGCTGGTCACGTTGACTGCCGGGCATAAGCAGGGCGAAAGCGGCGAGAGCCAGAATAACCTCGGGCTGAAGCTCAACTATCGCTTTGGCGTGCCGCTGGTGAAACAGCTTTCCGCCGGTGAAGTCGCCGCTACGCGATCCCTGCGCGGAAGCCGCTACGACTCGCCGGAGCGCAATAGCCTGCCGGTGATGGAGTTCCGTCAGCGCAAAACGCTGTCCGTGTGGCTGGCAACGCCGCCGTGGGACCTGAAAGGGGGCGAGACCGTCATGCTGAAGCTCCAGGTCCGCAGTACGCACGGCATTCGTCAGATCCACTGGCAGGGGGATACGCAGGCATTGAGCCTGACGTCACCGGCGAAAAGCAACAGCACAGACGGCTGGAGCGTGATTATGCCTGCCTGGGATGACCGTGAAGGGGCGACAAACCGCTGGCACCTGTCGGCGGTGGTGGAAGATGAGAAAGGCCAGCGCGTCTCGTCCAATGAGATCGCGCTTGCTGTGGTGCAGCCGCTGGTCGCATTGCCTGACGACGACCCGCGCTGGAAGCTTCTGCCGGAGGAGTAATCCTTAAAAAATGCGTTCCTGATGCACCCACACCGCGGCTTCAACGCGGGATTTAAGCTTCATTTTCTTCAGCATATGCTTCACGTGCACTTTGACCGTGCTTTCGGTGATGTCCAGGCGGCGGGCGATCATCTTATTTGGCAGCCCCTGGGCAATGAGTTTGAGAATATCGCGCTCGCGCGGGGTTAACTGGCTGACGTCGCGGTCAGAGGTGGCGCGATTGGCGCGCAGGCTGGCGGCCAGCACCGGCGTTAAGGCTTCGCTGAGAACCATCTCGCCCGCCGCGGCCTGCTGCAGCGCCTTAAGCAAGTCTTCCGGCTCCATATCTTTGAGCAGATAACCATCCGCCCCGCGCTTCAGCGCCGTGACCACATCCTCTTCATGGTTCGACACGCTAAAGACGACGATGCGCCCGGAAAGCGATTTTTCCCGCAGCTTGTCGAGGGTTTCGAGACCGTTCATGCCGGGCATATTCAGATCGAGCAGGATCAGATCGGGATCGAGGGATTCGGCAAGCTCAATGCCCTGTTCACCGCTGCTGGCTTCGCCCACCACGGTGATATCGGGCGCCATGCTGACCAGCTGTTTCACGCCAGTACGCAGCATCGGATGGTCGTCGATCAGCAGGATGGATGCCGGTTCCTGATTAGTCATGGGTTTCTCCTTGAGCAGTTGTAAGCGGTTTCTCGGGAATAAAGGTGACGACAACTTCCGTGCCGCCCGTCTCTCTCCGGCGAACCTGGCAATCACCGCGCAGGCTTTGGGCGCGGTCTCGCATAATAATTAAACCATAGTGGTTTGTGCGTTCGGCATTTTCCGGCACGCCGCGGCCGTTGTCGTGAACCGTAAGCTTCACCTGGTTGTTGTGCTGGCTGACGGTGACCGTTACCGCCGTCGCGCCGGAGTGCTTGAGCACGTTGCTCAGCGCTTCACGGGCGATCTGCAGTAAATGTATGGCCTGATGGGAGGGGACAAACCGCGGCGGCAGCTGGTAGTCAAGCTTCACCGGGAACCCCAGCCGGGCGCTAAATTCATGACAGCTGGCCTCCAGCGCCGGACGCAGGCCCGGCTCGGTCAGCTGCAGGCGGAAGGTGGTCAGCAGCTCGCGAAGCTGCACCCAGGAGGTGTTCAGCTCGTTGCGGATCTGGCTAAGCAGCTGCTTATTGCTTTCCGGCATCTCTGCATCCTGCATCTGCAGGCAGCTCACCTGCATTTTCATACAGGAGAGCGACTGGGCAATCGAGTCGTGAAGCTCGCGGGCGATGGTCGCGCGCTCTTCCATGACGATCAGCTGCTGCTGCTTTTCCTGATGCCTGTCGAGCGCCAGCGTGGCCGTTAACTGTTCGACCAGCGTATCAACCAGCTGCTGCTGGTCGTGGCTCAGGTGACGCCCGGCTGGCAGCGTTGCCAGCAGAATACCGTACTGGGTGTGGCTGTCGGTCAGACGCCACTTGAGGGTGGTGCCGCCGGACGTCAGAGGCGGCAGGCCGCGAGGGCAAAGATGGCAGCCTTTGTCATCGCACGACATATCCGACTGGCAGGTAAATTCCTGATGGTTATCTTCGTCTTCCACGTCGTAGACGCGCAGCTCAAGGTCTTGCAGCAGGGTCAGATTTTGCAGGCCGTTCAGCACCGGAGAGAGGCGCTCGCATAGCGGCACCTGCATGTGCAGACGGCGGTTGGCTTGCCACAGGAAGGAGAGGATCTCGTTTTTCTGCTCCAGTCCCGCCGTTTTTTCCTGAACGCGCTGTTCCAGTACCGCGTAGCTCTCGGAGAGCTCTGCCGACATGGTGTTGAGCGCCTGGCCAAGCATGGCCATCTCGTTGCGCCCGCTGATGTGCGTGCGCTGGGTAAAATCGCGTGCGGTGACCGCGCGGGCCATCGCCAGCAGCTGTTTCCACGGGTTCAGCAGCCGCGCGCGGAGCCAGACGATGGTGAAGATCAGCAGCAGCCCCATAAACAGCGCCATTGCGCGGTGCACCATCACCACCCGGTCGATGCGTAATTCGGTTGTCTGGTCAAAAGCGGAGACCAGCGCATCAATACGTGAGACGAACCCCGCCACGTCCTGCGCAACGGTTTCTGTGCTTCGCGCCTGTTTCAGCCCGGGCTGCAGTTGGGTGTGCCAGTAGCCCTGAAGGGCGTTAAGCTGGGATTGCTGACCGGCGCGGATGGCGGCGTTTTCCAGCTCGGGGCTGAAGACCGTGCGCTCCATCTCATCAATCAGGGGCCGATCGTCCTGCGTCAGGGGGACCGACGCCAGCAGGCGATAACTCTGCATGCGTAGCGAGCCTGCCTCATTGATGGCATGCGCATTACCCTGTACGCCCTGTACCAGCCAGCCGGAGATCGCCATGCCGGTCACGCCGATGGCGGTGGACAGCAAAACAATCAGAGCGAGCTGATTCACGAGCGTCAGCGGAGATAAACATCTTTTTAACATAGAGGTGGCGTGCTCCTGACGTGGCCTGCTTGCAGGAATGGCGCTATTCTGGTGCATACCCTGGAGTATACCCATACCAATAAAGGATTACCCCTAAATTGCCAACGGAGTAGGGGGAAGGAGGTGGGGGTAGCTAGGAACCGTCAGTGCCGTGAAAAACCACGTCTTTTTTACCGAATTAGCCTACTCACTAAGGATGAGGCCTTATTTTGCGCCGCAAATCCTCCCACTTTTCCTTTGATTTATATCAACTTACCGCCGCCCTAAAACCCTAATGTTTGCAGCATCATTCGAGAATCAGAGGTGTCTATGAGTCACTCATCCGCTCCCGAAAGGGAAAATGGTGCCGTTATTACTGACTGGCGTCCAGAGGATCCGGCGTTCTGGCAACAGCGCGGCCATCGTGTAGCCAGCCGGAATCTATGGATTTCCGTGCCGTGTTTGTTATTAGCGTTTTGCGTATGGATGTTGTTTAGCGCGGTAGCGGTCAACCTGCCAAAAGTTGGGTTTACGTTTACGACCGATCAGCTGTTCATGCTGACCGCGCTGCCGTCGCTGTCAGGCGCGCTGCTGCGTGTGCCTTACGCGTTTATGGTGCCGGTGTTTGGCGGTCGTCGCTGGACGGCGTTCAGCACGGGCATCATGATCGTCCCCTGCGTCTGGCTCGGCTTCGCGGTGCAGGATACCTCTACGCCGTTCAGCGTATTTGTGATTATCTCCCTGCTGTGCGGTTTTGCGGGCGCGAACTTCGCCTCCAGCATGGCGAACATCAGCTTCTTCTTCCCGAAAGCGAAGCAGGGCGGCGCGCTGGGTATTAACGGCGGTCTGGGGAATATGGGCGTTAGCGTGATGCAGCTCATTGCCCCGCTGGCGATCTCGGTCTCCATTTTTGCGGCCTTTGGCGGCGGTGGCGTTGAGCAGGCGAATGGTGCTTATCTGTACCTGCAAAACGCAGCGTGGATTTGGGTGCCGTTCCTGGTGATCTTCACCCTCGCAGCCTGGTTCTTTATGAATGACCTGTCCGCGTCGAAAGCGTCTCTGAGCGAGCAGCTTCCGGTGCTGAAGCGTGGACACCTCTGGGTGATGGCGCTGCTGTATCTGGCCACCTTCGGTTCGTTTATCGGCTTCTCGGCGGGCTTCGCGATGCTGTCGAAAACGCAGTTCCCGGACGTGCAGATCCTGCAGTTCGCCTTCTTCGGTCCATTTATTGGCGCCCTTGCTCGCTCGTTGGGCGGCATGGTCTCTGACCGCCTGGGCGGTACCCGCGTGACGCTGGTCAACTTCGTCGTGATGGCAGTCTTCTGTGCGCTGCTGTTCCTGACGCTGCCCGCCGACGGACAGGGTGGTAACTTCATCGCCTTCTTCGGCGTATTTATGGTGCTGTTCCTGACGGCCGGGCTGGGGAGTGCATCCACCTTCCAGATGATCTCCGTGATCTTCCGTAAGCTGACCATGGATCGCGTGAAGGCGCAGGGCGGGAGCGAAGAGCAGGCCATGCGCGAAGCGGCGACGGATACGGCCGCAGCGCTGGGCTTTATCTCTGCCATCGGCGCGATTGGCGGCTTCTTTATCCCGAAAGCGTTCGGTATCTCTCTGGATCTGACCGGCTCACCGGCCGGCGCCATGAAAGTTTTCCTCGTCTTCTATATCGCCTGCGTCGTGATTACGTGGCTGGTATATGGCCGTAATACCAAGAAAAATAAGTAAGTGTGATTATCCGTTTACGCGGCCTTCGGGCCGCGTTTTTTTTCAGCATAATAGTTACAACATACTTACGGCTTTTACGGCAGACGCCTGCGGCGGCACTGTGATCGCCATCGCTTTGCAGGTGGGTCTACCCCTTAATACCTGAGATGTTAAATTTTGACTGGCTTTTTGTACGATAAAATAAAAATAACTCTATATTTCATGATGATATGAAATTTTTGTAGATACCGCTTTGGTGGTATTTGGTATAACCCCTCCCCGAAAAGTCCCTCCTCGTCTTGATCGTTATCAATTCTCCCCCTCTTTCAGGGCGTTACCTTCGCTGCAAATCAGCAATGTCGATTTAGAGAGCCACAGGCTCCATACAGGAGATACCCGATGAGCAAATTTTTGGACCGGTTTCGCTACTTCAAACAGAAGGGTGAAACTTTTGCCGATGGGCACGGCCAGGTTCTGGATACCAACCGGAACTGGGAAGACGGTTACCGCCAGCGCTGGCAGCATGACAAAGTCGTCCGTTCGACCCACGGCGTGAACTGTACCGGTTCATGCAGCTGGAAGATTTTCGTTAAAAACGGTCTGGTGACCTGGGAAATGCAGCAGACCGACTATCCGCGCACCCGCCCGGATATGCCAAACCATGAACCGCGCGGCTGCCCGCGCGGTGCCAGCTACTCCTGGTATCTCTACAGCGCTAACCGCCTGAAATACCCGCTGATGCGCAAACGCCTGATGAAAATGTGGCGCGAGGCGAAAGTGCAGCACAGCGATCCGGTGGATGCCTGGGCGTCTATTATCGAAGACGCTGATAAAGCGAAAAGCTTCAAGCAGGCTCGCGGCCGCGGCGGCTTTGTGCGTTCCTCATGGAAAGAAGTGAACGAGCTGATTGCCGCCTCCAACGTCTACACCGTTAAAACCTACGGTCCTGACCGCGTGGCTGGCTTCTCGCCGATCCCGGCGATGTCGATGGTCTCTTACGCTTCCGGCGCGCGCTATCTGTCACTTATCGGCGGGACCTGCCTGAGCTTCTACGACTGGTACTGCGACCTGCCGCCGGCGTCTCCGCAGACCTGGGGCGAGCAGACCGACGTGCCGGAATCCGCGGACTGGTACAACTCCAGCTACATCATCGCCTGGGGTTCAAACGTTCCTCAGACCCGTACGCCGGACGCGCACTTCTTTACTGAAGTCCGTTACAAAGGCACCAAAACCGTGGCGGTAACCCCTGACTACGCGGAAATCGCCAAGCTCTGCGATCTGTGGCTGGCACCGAAACAGGGTACCGATGCCGCGATGGCGATGGCGATGGGGCACGTCATGCTGCGCGAATTCCATCTTGATAAGCCAAGCCAGTACTTCACCGACTACGTTCGCCGCTACACCGACATGCCGATGCTGGTCATGCTGGAAGAGCGTGAGGGCTATTATGCCGCTGGCCGCACGCTGCGCGCAGCCGATCTGGTGGATTCGCTGGGCCAGGAAAATAATCCTGAGTGGAAAACCGTTGCGTATAACAGCAACGGCGAGCTGGTGGCGCCAAACGGCTCTATCGGCTTCCGCTGGGGCGAGAAGGGCAAGTGGAACCTTGAGCAACGTAACGGCACCACCGGCGAAGAGACTGAGCTGCGCCTCAGCATGCTGGGCAGCCAGGACGAGATCGCCGAGGTCGGGTTCCCGTACTTCGGCGGCGAAGGTTCCGAGCACTTCAACAAGGTTGAACTGAAAAACGTACTGATGCACAAGCTGCCGGTTAAGCGCCTGCAGTTGGCCGACGGCTCTACCGCGCTGGTCACCACCGTTTATGACCTGACCATGGCGAACTACGGTCTGGAGCGCGGCCTGGGCGATGAAAACTGTGCAACCGGCTATGACGACGTGAAGGCCTACACCCCGGCCTGGGCGGAACAGATTACCGGAGTTCCTCGCTCGCACATTACCCGTATCGCACGCGAGTTCGCAGAAAACGCGGACAAAACGCACGGCCGTTCGATGATCATCGTCGGTGCCGGTCTGAACCACTGGTATCACCTCGATATGAACTACCGTGGCCTGATCAACATGCTGATCTTCTGCGGCTGCGTCGGTCAGAGCGGCGGCGGCTGGGCGCACTACGTCGGCCAGGAGAAACTGCGTCCGCAGACCGGCTGGCAGCCTCTGGCGTTTGCCCTCGACTGGCAGCGTCCGGCACGCCATATGAACAGCACCTCCTACTTCTATAACCACTCCAGCCAGTGGCGCTACGAAACGGTCACCGCGCAGGAGCTGCTGTCGCCGATGGCGGATAAATCCCGCTACAGCGGCCACCTTATTGACTTCAACGTGCGTGCTGAACGCATGGGCTGGCTGCCGTCGGCGCCGCAGCTGGGCACTAACCCGCTGCGCATTGCGGAAGCGGCGAAGCAGGCGGGCATGTCACCGGTGGATTATACCGTGAAATCTCTGAAGGATGGCTCAATCCGCTTCGCGGCAGAACAGCCGGAGAACGGTAAAAACCATCCGCGTAACCTGTTCATCTGGCGCTCCAACCTGCTGGGGTCGTCCGGTAAAGGCCACGAGTACATGCTGAAATACCTGCTCGGTACCGAAAACGGTATCCAGGGGAAAGATCTCGGCAAGCAGGGCGGCGTGAAGCCGGAAGAGGTGGAGTGGAAAGACAACGGTCTCGACGGCAAGCTGGATCTGGTGGTGACGCTCGACTTCCGTCTGTCCAGCACCTGCCTGTACTCCGACATCGTGCTGCCAACCGCGACCTGGTACGAAAAAGACGACATGAATACCTCGGATATGCATCCGTTTATTCATCCGCTGTCTGCGGCCGTTGACCCTGCGTGGGAATCAAAAAGCGACTGGGATATCTACAAAGACATCGCGAAGAAATTCTCCGAAGTCTGCGTAGGGCACCTCGGCAAAGAGACCGACGTGGTGACGCTGCCAATCCAGCACGACTCTGCCGCCGAACTTGCGCAACCGCTGGACGTGAAGGACTGGAAAAAAGGCGAATGCGACCTGATCCCGGGCGTAACCGCGCCGCACATTATTCCGGTTGAACGCGACTATCCGGCAACCTACGAGCGCTTTACCTCTATCGGCCCGCTGATGGAGAAAATCGGTAACGGCGGGAAGGGGATCGCCTGGAACACCCAGAGCGAAATGGATCTGCTGCGCAAGCTCAACTACACCAAAGCGGACGGCCCGGCGAAAGGCCAGCCTATGCTGAACACGGCGATTGATGCGGCAGAGATGATCCTGACCCTGGCCCCGGAAACCAACGGCCACGTGGCGGTGAAAGCCTGGGCAGCGCTGAGCGAGTTCACCGGCCGCGACCATACGCACCTGGCGACGAATAAAGAGGAAGAGAAAATCCGCTTCCGCGATATTCAGGCCCAGCCGCGCAAGATTATCTCCAGCCCGACCTGGTCAGGCCTGGAAGATGAGCACGTGTCCTATAACGCTGGCTATACCAACGTTCACGAGCTGATCCCATGGCGCACCCTGTCCGGCCGTCAGTCGCTCTATCAGGATCACCAGTGGATGCGCGACTTCGGTGAAAGCCTGCTGGTTTACCGTCCGCCAATCGACACCCGCTCCGTAACCGCAGTTATGGGCGCGAAATCGAACGGTAACCCAGAGAAGGCGCTGAACTTCCTGACGCCGCACCAGAAGTGGGGTATCCACTCCACCTACAGCGACAACCTGCTGATGCTGACGCTGTCGCGCGGCGGTCCGATTGTCTGGATGAGCGAAACGGACGCCAAAGATCTGGGTATCGAAGATAACGACTGGATCGAAGTGTTCAACAGCAACGGTGCCCTGACGGCGCGTGCGGTGGTGAGCCAGCGCGTACCGGCCGGGATGACCATGATGTATCACGCGCAGGAACGTATCGTTAACCTGCCGGGGTCAGAAATTACCGAGCAGCGCGGCGGGATCCACAACTCCGTGACCCGTATTACGCCGAAGCCGACCCACATGATCGGTGGCTATGCGCAGCTGGCCTACGGCTTTAACTACTACGGCACCGTAGGATCGAACCGCGATGAGTTCGTAGTGGTTCGTAAGATGAAGAATATTAACTGGTTAGACGGCGAAGGTAATGACCAGGTACAGGAGAGCGTAAAATGAAAATTCGTTCACAAGTCGGCATGGTGCTGAATCTGGATAAATGCATCGGCTGCCATACCTGCTCGGTCACCTGTAAAAACGTCTGGACCAGCCGCGAAGGTATGGAGTACGCCTGGTTCAACAACGTGGAAAGCAAGCCGGGCACCGGCTTCCCGACCGACTGGGAAAACCAGGAGAAGTGGAAGGGCGGCTGGATCCGTAAAATCAACGGCAAGCTGCAGCCGCGCATGGGTAACCGCGCGATGCTGCTGGGAAAAATCTTCGCTAACCCGCACCTGCCGGGCATCGACGATTACTACGAGCCGTTTGACTACGACTACCAGAACCTGCACAACGCGCCGGAAAGCAAGCACCAGCCGATCGCCCGTCCTCGCTCGCTGATCACCGGTCAGCGCATGGACAAAATTACCAGCGGTCCAAACTGGGAAGAGATTCTGGGCGGCGAGTTCGAGAAACGCGCCAAAGACCAGAACTTCGAGAATATGCAGAAGGCGATGTACGGCCAATTCGAAAACACCTTCATGATGTATCTGCCGCGCCTGTGCGAGCACTGCCTCAACCCGGCGTGCGTGGCGACCTGCCCGAGCGGCGCCATCTACAAGCGTGAAGAAGACGGCATCGTGCTGATCGACCAGGACAAGTGCCGCGGCTGGCGCATGTGCATCACCGGCTGCCCGTACAAAAAAATCTACTTCAACTGGAAGAGCGGTAAATCTGAGAAGTGCATCTTCTGCTACCCGCGTATTGAAGCCGGAATGCCGACCGTCTGCTCAGAAAGCTGCGTAGGCCGTATTCGCTACCTCGGCGTGCTGCTGTATGACGCGGACGCGATTGAAAACGCCGCGAGCACCGAGCACGAGAAAGATCTTTATCAGCGTCAGCTGGACGTGTTCCTCGATCCGAACGATCCGAAGGTGATTGAGCAGGCGCTGAAGGACGGCGTGCCGCAGAGCGTGATTGACGCGGCGCAGCAGTCACCGGTGTACAAAATGGCGATGGACTGGAAGCTCGCGCTGCCGCTGCACCCGGAATACCGCACCCTGCCGATGGTCTGGTACGTGCCGCCGCTGTCGCCGATTCAGTCCGCGGCTGACGCGGGCGAGCTGGGCAGCAACGGCATCCTGCCGGACGTGGAAAGCCTGCGTATTCCGGTTCAGTACCTGGCGAACCTGTTGACCGCAGGGGATACCCAGCCGGTCCTGCTCGCGCTGAAGCGTATGCTGGCGATGCGTCACTTCAAACGTGCGGAAACCGTAGACGGCGTGACCGATACCCGCGCGCTGGAAGAGGTCGGTCTGACCGAAGCGCAGGCGCAGGAGATGTACCGCTATCTGGCGATTGCCAACTACGAAGACCGTTTCGTGGTGCCGAGCAGCCACCGCGAGCTGGCCCGAGAAGCCTTCCCGGAAAAAAATGGCTGTGGCTTTACCTTTGGCGACGCTTGCCACGGGTCAGACAGCAAATTTAACCTCTTCAACAGCCGCCGCATCGATGCCATGGATGTGACCAGCAAAACGGAGCCGCACCAATGATTGAACTCGTCATTGTTTCGCGTCTGCTCGAGTACCCGGATGCTGCGCTTGCGCAGCATCAGCAGGAACTCTTTGATGCACTCGCGTCATCTGAAAACCTGGATAAAGACGATGCCCAGCGGCTTGGTGTTTTCCTCCGCGATCTGCTGGCGCGCGACCTTCTGGATGCCCAGTCGGACTACAGCCAGCTGTTTGACCGGGGTCGTGCGACCTCGCTGCTGCTGTTTGAACACGTTCACGGTGAATCCCGTGACCGCGGTCAGGCGATGGTGGACCTGATGGCCCAGTACGAACAGCACGGCCTGCAGCTCGACAGCCGCGAGCTGCCGGATCATCTCCCGCTGTATCTGGAGTACCTGGCGCAGCTGCCGAAAGAAGAGGCGCTGGGCGGTCTGCAGGACATCGCGCCGATCCTGGCGCTGCTCGGGGCGCGTCTTCAGCAGCGGGAGAGCCGCTATGCGGTGCTGTTCGATCTGCTGGTGAAGCTGGCCAACGCCTCGGTCGACAGTGAAAAAGTGGCGGAGAAAATTGCGGATGAAGCCCGCGATGATACGCCACAAGCGCTGGATGCGGTCTGGGAAGAAGAGCAGGTGAAATTCTTTGCTGACCAGAACTGCGGCGAGTCTGAAATCTCCGCTCACCAGCGTCGTTTTGCCGGCGCGGTTGCCCCGCAATATTTGAATATCTCTAACGGAGGACGGCACTAATGCACTTCCTGAATATGTTCTTCTTTGACATTTACCCGTATATCGCGGGCACCGTGTTCCTGGTGGGAAGCTGGCTGCGTTACGACTACGGCCAGTACACCTGGCGTGCGGCCTCCAGCCAGATGCTGGATCGCAAAGGGATGCATGTGGGCTCTAACCTGTTCCACATCGGTATTCTGGGGATTTTTGCCGGTCACTTCCTGGGGATGCTGACGCCGCACTGGATGTATGAAGCGTGGCTGCCGATTGAGGTGAAGCAGAAGATGGCGATGATCGCTGGCGGTGCCTGCGGCGTGATGACTCTGGTCGGTGGCCTGCTGCTGCTGAAACGTCGTCTGTTCAGCCCGCGCGTGCGTGCTACTACCACCGCAGCGGACATCCTGATCCTCTCCCTGCTGATGGTGCAGTGCGCGCTGGGCCTGCTGACCATTCCATTCTCGGCGCAGCACATGGACGGCAGCGAAATGATGAAGCTGGTCGGCTGGGCGCAGTCCGTGGTGACCTTCCACGGCGGAGCATCCGCGCACCTGGACGGCGTGGCGTTTATCTTCCGCGTTCACCTGGTGCTGGGGATGACGCTGTTTGTGCTGTTCCCGTTCTCTCGTCTGGTGCATATCTGGAGCGCGCCGGTGGAGTACCTGACGCGCAAATACCAGATTGTGCGCGCCCGTCGCTAATTCGCCGTTTTAATACCAACCCCGCACTCGCGGGGTTTTTTTTCGCCCCAGCCCAGGTTATTGCCCGCGGCAGCTAACAGGATCAGCGCGCCGCCCGCGAGCTGCGTCAGGTTCAGCGAGTGTCCGAACACCAGATTATCGACAACGATCGCCACCACCGGATAGATAAACGACAGGGAGCCGGTAATGGGCGTAGGCAACTTCTGGATCGCGCTGTAGAGCAGCTGGTACATAATGCCGGTATGGACGATGCCCAGCGTCAGCAGGATCGACCAGGGGAAATCACCGGAAAATGACGGCATGCTGGCAAACGGCAAAAGCATCACGACGCCCGTCAGCACCTGGATAAAGGCAATATGCTGCGGTGCAACGGATCTGAGCTTACGGGCAATAATGGCCGTGACCGCATAGAAGAAAGCCGCGGCCATCGCCAGGCCGATTCCGGCGAGCCATTCACCGCCGTGCGCGTCGGTCAGCTCGCTGGAGAGCAAGATCACCACGCCGCCAAAGGCGAGGAGCAGCCAGCCCCATTTCACCAGGCTGACGCGCTCGCCTAAAAACATCCCCATTAAGACCAGCATAAACGGCTGGGTGTTATAGACCACGGTAGAAAGACCAATCGAGATCCGTTCATAGGCTGCGAAGAGCAGCAGCCAGTTCACCACGAGGGCTACGCCGCCGAGAATAGTCAGCAGCAGCGTAGTACGGGTGAGGGGGCTAAAGGGCTTTTGACTCACCCGGATAAAAATAAAAAGCGCCATTGCCCCGATAAGACAGCGCCAGAACACCACTTCCGTTACCGGCAGACCGCTGAGTAAAACAAACGCACCGATAGAGCCGGAAATTAACATCGCCAGGCTCATTTGCCAGACGCCTTTATGGAAATCACGCATCATCCACCTCCTGATTGTATGACGCTATTGTCGAAAATAGCTGTCGGGTTTTACAGGGATGAGATAAGGTGAAATGCAGTGATGGCTTTTTAAAATTAGGTGAAAAGGATGGAATACCTTCTCGATGATATCGACCGACAAATTTTAGCCTGCCTTGTCGAGGATGCGCGCATGTCTTTGAAGGTGCTCAGCGGACGCATCGGTCTGACGTCCCCCAGCACGGCAGAACGCCTGAAAAGGCTGGAAGAGCGCGGTGTGATTCAGGGGTATGGCGCACGGGTGAATCTGGCGGCGCTGGGGTATACGCTGCAGGCTCTGGTGCGCGTGCGGCCTTTGCCGGGGTTGTTGCATAAGGTGGATAAATACATTCAGGCGATGCCGGAGTGTATTGAGAGCGACAAAGTCACCGGGGAAGATTGCTTTGTGATTAGGCTGGTGGTGCGATCGATAGAGCAGCTGGATGGGTTGCTGGACGGCCTGGCGGAGCATGCCCAGTGCAATACGTCGATTGTGAAGAGTTCGCCGGTGAAGCGTCGTTTGCCGCCGATGTAGGCTTCTGGCTTCTGTCGCCGGGTGGCGGCTGCGCCTTACCCGGCCTACAAAGGCTTCCCCGTTACGGAAATGCATGATGCGTGGTGCGAACAGAAAGTTTGGAGTTATTTGAAAGTGATGGTGGTGGGGGAAGGATTACTCGGCGCGTTGCGCCTCGCCCTTCGGGTCGTTGCCTGCGGCAACGCTTTCTCGCTACGCTCGAATCGAACCTTAATCGAAGCTTCTCATCCTTCCCCGTTACGGAAATGCATGATGCCCAGTGCGAACTGAAGGTTTGGAGTTATTTGAAAGCGATGGTGGTGGGGGAAGGATTCGAACCTTCGAAGTCGATGACGGCAGATTTACAGTCTGCTCCCTTTGGCCGCTCGGGAACCCCACCAGGGGTAATTCAAATTTTGAGGTCGTGCTGAGAGATGGTGGTGGGGGAAGGATTCGAACCTTCGAAGTCGATGACGGCAGATTTACAGTCTGCTCCCTTTGGCCGCTCGGGAACCCCACCACGGGGTAATACTTTTTACTGGCCTGCTTCCTGCTGGAAGCGGGGCGCATCATATCAAATGAGGCGCCCCTGTAAAGCATTCCTTTAGGGAAATGAAGCTGTTTGCCTGCTTTTTATCCGTAAAGGCGCAAAGCTAATCAATTCATTTTCCGAAAGATTAAAGAATGATGGTTCTGTTGCCGTAGACAAAGACACGCTGCGCCAGTACCTGATACAGCGCACGGCTCAGCACGTTCTTCTCAACGTCACGCCCTGCACGCATCATGTCCTCGGCCGTGTAGGTGTGATCCACGTGAATCACGTCCTGCATGATGATTGGACCTTCGTCCAGGTTGTCATTCACGTAGTGTGCGGTTGCACCGATGATCTTCACGCCGCGCTCGTACGCCTGGTGGTAGGGACGCGCGCCAATAAAGGCCGGCAGGAACGAGTGGTGAATGTTGATGATCTTGTTCGGGAAACGCGCCACGAAGGATGGCGTTAACACGCGCATGTATTTCGCCAGCACCACGTAGTCCGGGTTATGCGCTTCAATGGCCTGGGCCATCAGATCGTCGTGTTCTTCACGGGTATGGCCTTCGTGGCTAACCAGCTCAAACGGAACATCAAAACGCTCGACCAGCGTGCGCAGCGTCTCATGGTTGCCAATGACGGCAGCTATTTCCACGTCCAGACCGCCGTAGTTTGCTTTCATCAGCAGGTCGCCCAGACAGTGTGCTTCTTTTGTCACCAGGATCACGATGCGGCGTCGACCGGCTGGGGTCAGCTCGCGTACGGAACCTTCCGGAAGCGCGCTGTCGAGATCGGCAAGTAGGGTGGTGTCGTTGAAAATACCTTCGAGTTCGGTACGCATAAAGAAGCGGCCGGTACGGTGGTCAACGAACTCGTTGTTCTGCACGATATTCAGTTCATGTTTGTAGCAAATGTTGGTAATTCGTGCGATCAGTCCTTTTTGATCGGGACAGATGGTGCGCAGAACTTTACGTTGTAATGATTGCATCGCCGGGAAATCCTGTTTGTATTTGCGAAGTCTGGGTTGTCAGGCATTACTGCCCGCAACACTTTTTAAATTTTTTACCTGAACCACACGGGCAGGGATCGTTACGACCAAACTGTGGGCGCGTTCCGTCAATATAATACCACTGCCCGCTTTCCTTTAAGAACCGGGAACGCTCGATAATGGCACCAGGTTTATTATTCTCGGTAAAACGAGCAACAAAGCTGACGTAACCTTCATCAACATGGCTGCCCGTTGAGGATTCATAGACGGTAAGGCCGAGCCACTGCGTGTTCGCGAAGCCGGCTTCGATGTCCTGTCTGAATTCGTCAGCGTGGCAGGAGGGATGCCAGGTTTTAATCAGGTAGTCTGCGTCTTTGATCACAAAAGCAGTGTAACGTGAACGCATGAGGTGTGACGGGTCTGGTGCAACCTGATCGCCAGACAGATATCGCTGGCAACATAGGCTATACTCCAGAGCGCTACCACAAGGGCAGAGTTGAGACACGATTCTCTTCCTGGAACAAATAATAAAGGCGTAAAACGCTTCGGGTTGCACTATGTTAACTGAGCTGTTGCGTTGACGCTATGTCAGGAATCCAGGGGAAGTAAAACAGGGCTAATGAGAAAGGTTAAAATTGGACTGGCGCTGGGCTCAGGTGCAGCCCGGGGATGGTCGCACATCGGCGTGATTAATGCCTTAAACAAGATGGGCATTAACGTAGATATTGTCGCAGGTTGTTCAATAGGATCGCTTGTCGGCTCCGCTTACGCGTGCGGGAAGCTTCCGGAACTCGAGACCTGGGTGCGCTCCTTCAGCTACTGGGACGTCCTGCGCCTGATGGACCTCTCGTGGCAGCGTGGTGGGCTGTTGCGCGGCGAACGCGTCTTTAACCAGTTCCGCCAGGTGATGCCTCTCGAAAACTTTACTGATTGTCAGATGCCCTTCGGCGCCGTCGCGACGAACCTCAGCACGGGTCGCGAACTGTGGCTAACCGAAGGGGATATCCATCTTGCCGTGCGCGCCTCCTGCAGCATGCCGGGGCTCATGGCGCCTGTCCCACACAACGGTTACTGGCTTGTCGACGGTGGCGTCGTGAATCCGGTTCCCATCTCTCTGACCCGTGCAATGGGGGCGGATATCGTAATTGCCGTCGACCTGCAGCACGACGCCCACCTGATGCAACAGGACCTCATGCCGGTCAATCTCCAGAGCGAAGATGCCGAGGGCGAGAAACTGGCCTGGCATGAGCGCCTGCGCGGCAGAATCGGGCGCATGGCCGCGCGACGCTCGGTTGCCGCGCCGACGGCGATAGAAATCATGACCACGTCAATCCAGGTTCTGGAGAACCGCCTTAAGCGCAATCGTATGGCAGGCGACCCGCCAGATATTCTTATTCAGCCTTACTGTCCGCAAATCTCTACTCTTGATTTCCATCGGGCTGAGGCCGCCATCGCAGCGGGCTCGTTAGCCGTCGAAAAGAAAATGGACGAATTGTTGCCTTTTGTGCAAACAGCACGTTAAGCACCTTTTTTTGACTACTTCAGCAAAATCTGACAGGCGATAGTGCCGATCGCATGCCACTATTTAGTTACTGTCAGCCAGGGGAGGAACCATGACGCAGCCATTGGCCGGAAAACACATTTTGATTGTAGAAGACGAGCCCGTTTTCCGATCGCTACTGGATTCGTGGTTATCCTCGCTGGGAGCAATCACTTCACTCGCTGAAGATGGTATCGACGCCCTGGAAAAAATGATCGGCATTACGCCCGATTTGATGATTTGCGACATTGAGATGCCGCGCATGAATGGACTGAAGCTGGTTGAACATCTGCGTAACGAAGGCAACCAGACGCCGATTCTGGTGATCTCTGCCACAGAGAATATGGCGGATATCGCCAAAGCATTGCGTCTTGGCGTCCAGGATATTCTGCTCAAGCCGGTCAAGGATCTGAACCGGCTGCGAGAAACGGTCTTAGCGTGCCTTTATCCGAATATGTTTAATTCCCGGGTAGAGGAAGAGGAGCGTCTTTTCCAGGACTGGGATGCACTGGTGAGTGATCCTCCTGCTGCGGCGAAACTGTTGCAAGAACTTCAGCCGCCTGTACAGCAAACTATTTCACACTGCCGCGTAAATTATCGCCAGCTGGTGGCGGCTGATCAGCCGGGACTGGTACTGGATATTGCACCATTATCTGATTCCGACCTTGCGTTTTATTCTCTGGATGTCACTCGTGCGGGGGATAATGGCGTATTAGCCGCGTTGCTTCTTCGCGCGCTATTTAATGGTTTGCTGCAGGAACAGTTATCGCATCAGGGACAACGACTGCCGGAGTTAGGCAGTTTGCTCAAACAGGTAAACCAGCTTTTTCGTCAGGCTAATTTGCCCGGACAGTTCCCGCTGCTGGTCGGCTATTACCACAGCGGTTTAAAGAATCTGATCCTCGTCTCAGCGGGTCTCAACGCTTCACTGAATACCGGTGAGCATCATATTGAGGTGAGTAACGGTGTGCCGCTTGGGACATTGGGTACGGCGTATCTTAATCAAATTAGCCACCGCTGTTCCTCCTGGCAGTGCCAAATTTGGGGCGCCGGGGGACGGCTACGCTTAATGTTGTCCACGGAATAAGCAATTGGATCTTAATTTTAAGATTGCTTTACCTGTGTTTTACGGGGAGTGCTACTATCGCTGCCCAGTTTCATGCGTATTTATCCTAATTGATCGGCAACGCGTTCTTTTCAGACCCGAACTGCGGGGCGAGGCTGATATACTCAACGCGTTATTTATTGCATAAAAGTTCAAAACTTGAACAGCTCAGGAGAATTTGAATGGCTGCCCTAAATTCGAAAGTCAGAAAGGCCGTCATCCCGGTAGCGGGATTGGGGACCAGGATGTTACCAGCAACTAAGGCAATTCCTAAAGAGATGCTGCCTCTGGTTGATAAGCCATTAATCCAGTATGTCGTTAATGAATGTATCGCAGCCGGCATCACTGAAATTGTGCTGGTTACGCATTCATCAAAAAACTCTATCGAAAACCATTTCGATACAAGCTTTGAACTTGAAGCCATGCTGGAAAAGCGTGTTAAGCGTCAGCTGTTAGAAGAAGTTCAGTCTATTTGCCCGCCGCACGTTACCATTATGCAGGTTCGTCAGGGCCTGGCTAAAGGTCTGGGCCACGCTGTGATGTGTGCACATCCTGTTGTAGGTGATGAGCCTGTAGCGGTAATTCTGCCTGACGTAATTCTGGACGAATACGAATCCGATCTTTCTCAGGATAATCTTGCTGAGATGATCAAACGTTTCGACGAAACCGGCAGCAGCCAGATCATGGTTGAGCCTGTTGAAGACGTGACGGCATACGGTGTGGTTGACTGCAAAGGCGTTAACCTTGAACCGGGCGAAAGCGTGCCAATGGTTGGCGTGGTAGAGAAGCCTAAAGCCGACGTAGCGCCTTCAAACCTGGCCGTTGTAGGTCGCTATGTCCTGAGCGCTGAAATCTGGCCTCTGCTGGCGAAAACGCCTCCAGGAGCGGGGGATGAGATTCAGCTGACGGATGCCATTGATATGCTGATCGAGAAAGAGACCGTTGAGGCTTACCATATGAAAGGTAAGAGCCATGACTGCGGTAATAAGCTAGGTTATATGCAGGCGTTCGTTGAATATGGTATTCGCCACAATACTCTTGGTGAAGAATTTAAAACCTGGCTCAAAGAGAGCGTAGGTATTAAGAAATAAGCCACGGTTACATATGTCCGAAACCGGTGAGGCGATGCCCACCGGTTTTTTTATGCCCTAAACACTTCTGAAACCTGTCTCTAAGTACAGTTATTAAAATTGCCAAATAATGCTTTATGACAGAGTGTAAGGGGTTGTTTGCGACAAATTTAGGTTAAAAAAAATCCCGCATTACGCGGGATTTTTCTGAATACGGTTGGATTAATCCTTGATCAGGAAGTCGTCCAGCTGTTTACCTTGTTCGTCCATGGCTTTCTTGATAACAGCAGGAGTGCGGCCCTGGCCAGTCCAGGTTTTAGTTTCGCCGTTCTCGTCAACGTAGCTATATTTAGCAGGACGAGCGGCACGCTTGGCTTTAGTACCGGTTTTAGCTGCAGCCATGCTGTTCAGCAATTCATTTGGATCGATACCATCAGCAATCAGCATTTCACGATATTGCTGCAGTTTACGAGTACGTTCTTCGATTTCAGCAGCAGCTGCGCTTTCTTCTTCACGACGTTCATTAACTACAACTTCTAATTTTTCCAGCATTTCTTCAAGCGTTTCGAGGGTGCATTCTCTTGCCTGCGCACGAAGAGTACGGATGTTGTTCAGAATTTTAAGTGCTTCGCTCATTGTAGTAATCTCAAACTTATAATGGGGGGTGGTTTGTTGACCTAATAATAGAGCCATAAATTCAGTTGTGCAATAGCCAGGAATGTAAGGAATTCAAAAAATACTAAATAATGCCGCTATTATTAATTACGCTAACTTAAATTTCATCACCCAACAGTCTCGTTTGTTATCAGCTAACCCGGCTGGACCCGGTCGATTGCATCTTTTTTTTGTGACATTTACCGCAGGAATTATAGTTGCGGCGGAGAAATATCAGCCTTTTGTATTAGTTCCCCACCGTGATGTTAAGACTGTAATAGTTAATAAATAGTGAATTTTAAAGAACGGGGATTCCACTATAAAAAGCAGTGTTATGTTTGGCTGAACATATAACATATTGGCCGGGTAGAAGGAGTTTACTTCATGTTTTAACGGGCTATTTTCATGAAAAGAAGGTCGTGAACTCCACGCTGAAACGCTTCTTCTGTGTGCTGCATCGCTGATGACCAGACAAATTATGGTACAATGAATCATCGGGAATATTACACATTGATTAGGGTTTTACGGCCAATGGCACAACTTTATTTCTACTATTCGGCAATGAATGCCGGGAAATCCACCGCGTTGCTGCAATCCTCGTACAATTACCAGGAGCGCGGGATGCGTACCGTTGTTTATACGGCTGAAATTGACGATCGCTTTGGCGCAGGGAAGGTGAGTTCCAGAATAGGGCTCTCGTCGCCTGCCAGACTGTTTAACCCGAAAACCGATCTGTTTGAGGACATTCGTACAGAACATGCTTTGCAGCCCATTCACTGTGTTCTGGTAGATGAAAGCCAGTTTCTGACGCGTGAACAGGTTCATGCCCTTTCAGAGGTGGTCGATGAGCTTGATATTCCCGTGCTGTGTTATGGCCTGCGTACGGATTTCCGCGGTGAACTCTTTGCTGGTAGCCAATATTTGCTCGCCTGGTCGGATAAGCTTGTCGAATTGAAAACAATCTGCTTCTGCGGTCGCAAAGCCAGCATGGTGCTTCGTCTCGACCAGGCTGGGAAACCTTATGCAGATGGCGAGCAGGTGGTGATAGGCGGTAATGAACGCTATGTTTCAGTCTGTCGTAAGCATTATAAAGAAGCGTTGTCTGTAGGCTCGCTGACGGCGATTCAGCACGACAACAGGAAATAACGCCGGCCTTGTTATACAGACATAAAAAAACCCGCCATAAAGGCGGGTTTCTTCTTCTACTTTCAATTAAGCGCTTTTCTTCGCTTTCTTGTCAGCTTTGATGACAGGAGCTTCTGTTTTCACAGCGGCAACGTCACCTTCTTTGAACTCACGACCGTAGAAGGTATCCAGCAGAATCTGTTTCAGCTCGGAGATCAGTGGGTAGCGCGGGTTAGCACCAGTACACTGGTCATCGAATGCATCTTCAGACAGCTTATCTACATGAGCGAGGAAGTCAGCTTCCTGAACGCCTGCTTCACGGATAGATTTAGGAATACCCAGCTCAGCTTTCAGGCTTTCCAGCCATGCCAGCAGTTTCTCAATCTTCGCAGCAGTACGGTCACCCGGTGCGCTCAGACCAAGGTGGTCTGCGATTTCAGCGTAACGACGGCGCGCTTGCGGACGGTCGTACTGGCTGAAAGCAGTCTGCTTGGTCGGGTTGTCGTTTGCGTTGTAACGGATAACGTTGCTGATCAACAGGGCGTTCGCCAGACCGTGAGGAATGTGGAACTGTGAACCCAGCTTGTGCGCCATAGAGTGGCAAACACCCAGGAAGGCGTTCGCAAACGCGATACCGGCGATGGTAGCTGCACTGTGAACGCGTTCACGTGCTACCGGGTTTTTAGACCCTTCGTTGTAGGACGCTGGCAGGTTTTCCTTCAGCAGTTTCAGAGCCTGAAGAGCCTGACCGTCAGAGAACTCAGATGCCAGCACAGAAACGTAAGCTTCCAGGGCGTGAGTTACCGCATCCAGACCACCGAACGCACACAGTGATTTCGGCATCTCCATGACCAGGTTCGCATCAACGATAGCCATGTCTGGGGTCAGTGCATAGTCAGCCAGTGGATATTTCTGACCTGTTGCATCGTCCGTTACTACTGCGAATGGCGTAACTTCTGAACCGGTACCGGAAGTGGTGGTTACCGCGATCATTTTCGCTTTTACGCCCATTTTCGGGAACTTGTAGATACGTTTACGGATGTCCATAAAGCGCAGCGCCAGTTCTTCGAAGTGGGTTTCAGGATGCTCGTACATGACCCACATGATTTTCGCGGCATCCATTGGGGAACCACCACCCAGTGCGATAATCACATCTGGTTTGAAGGAGTTAGCCAGTTCAGCACCTTTACGCACAACGCTCAGGGTAGGGTCAGCTTCAACTTCAAAGAACACTTCAGTTTCAACGCCAGCCGCTTTCAGTACAGAGGTGATCTGGTCAGCGTAGCCGTTGTTGAACAGGAAACGGTCAGTCACGATGAGCGCACGTTTGTGGCCATCAGTAATCACTTCATCCAGCGCGATTGGCAGTGAGCCACGGCGGAAGTAGATAGATTTCGGAAGTTTGTGCCACAACATGTTTTCAGCTCGCTTAGCAACGGTTTTCTTGTTGATCAGGTGTTTTGGACCAACGTTTTCAGAGATGGAGTTACCACCCCAGGAACCACAACCCAGAGTCAGGGAAGGTGCGAGTTTAAAGTTGTACAGATCACCGATACCACCCTGAGAAGCAGGGGTGTTAATCAGGATACGTGCAGTTTTCATCATCTGACCGAAGTGGGCAACGCGTTCTGGCTGGTTGTCCTGGTCGGTGTACAGACAAGAAGTGTGACCGATACCGCCCATGGCAACCAGTTTCTCGGCTTTCTCTACCGCGTCTTCGAAATCTTTCGCACGGTACATGGCAAGCGTTGGAGACAGTTTTTCATGTGCAAACGGCTCGCTTTCGTCGACAACTTTCACTTCACCGATCAGGATTTTGGTTGTTGCCGGAACGGTAAAGCCTGCGAGTTCAGCAATTTTGTAAGCCGGCTGACCCACGATGGCAGCGTTCAACGCGCCATTTTTCAGGATAATGTCCTGAACGGCTTTCAGCTCTTTGCCCTGCAGCAGGTAGCCGCCGTGGCTGGCGAAACGTTCACGAACAGCGTCGTACACGGAATCGACAACAACAACAGATTGTTCAGATGCACAGATCACGCCGTTATCGAAGGTTTTAGACATCAGTACAGACGCAACGGCACGTTTGATGTCAGCGGTTTCGTCGATAACAACAGGGGTGTTACCCGCGCCCACACCGATAGCTGGTTTACCGGAGCTGTATGCGGCTTTAACCATGCCAGGACCACCGGTCGCCAGGATCAGGTTAATGTCCGGGTGATGCATCAGCGCATTGGAGAGCTCAACGGAAGGTTGGTCGATCCAGCCAATCAGATCTTTTGGTGCGCCAGCAGCAATCGCCGCCTGCAGGACAATATCTGCCGCTTTGTTGGTCGCGTCTTTCGCACGTGGGTGTGGAGAGAAGATGATTGCGTTACGAGTCTTCAGGCTAATCAGTGATTTGAAGATAGCTGTAGACGTTGGGTTAGTTGTCGGAACAATTCCGCAGATGATGCCGATAGGTTCAGCGATGGTGATGGTACCGAAGGTGTCGTCTTCGGACAGCACGCCACAGGTTTTCTCATCTTTATAGGCGTTGTAGATATACTCGGAAGCAAAGTGGTTTTTAATCACTTTATCTTCCACGATACCCATGCCGGATTCGGCAACGGCCATTTTAGCGAGAGGGATTCGAGCATCTGCAGCAGCCAGTGCGGCCGCGCGGAAGATTTTATCAACCTGTTCTTGGGTGAAATTGGCATATTCACGCTGGGCTTTTTTAACGCGCTCGACGAGGGCGTTCAGTTCAGCGATATTAGTAACAGCCATAATGCTCTCCTGATAATGTTTAAACTCTTTTAGTAAACCAGCGCTCGATACGTCACACAGTATAGACAGAGCCGATACGACTTGCGTAACACAAAGTAAAACAAAGAGTTACTTTATGCGTTAGCACACTAATTTACTAAAAGAGCCTTACCTTAGCATCATCCCTTTTTGTCAGGTGATCTCCCTGGGGGCGTAACCAAGATTACTCACTTCTGAGTACGGAAATCATGATCTGCGTCAATTTTCCCCCAAGCTGATACCTTTCAGCAGGGTTATTTCGTTGAGGTTTTTCAAGTGTTAAATAATTACGTAAGTAATGGAAGTGGCGCTGCCATTGATTATACATATATTTAACATCCTGAAATGGTAACGTTTTGCCGCAGATTTCGAGTGAAGTATGCTAATAAAAAGGGTATCTTCAGCGCGATTTCTCATGACAAATTGTCAGTCCCGGGCATGTGCATAAGCGGAGCAAAACGTGATTCAAACGCTCTTTGATTTTCCAACGTATTTTAAATTTTTTATTGGTTTGTTTGCCCTGGTCAACCCGGTGGGGATCATTCCTGTCTTCATTAGTATGACGAGTTATCAGACGGCGGCGGCCAGGAATAAGACCAACCTCACCGCTAACCTGTCAGTAGCTATCATCTTGCTCACCTCCCTTTTCCTGGGTGACGCCATTCTCCAGCTCTTCGGGATTTCTATTGACTCGTTCCGCATCGCGGGTGGGATCCTGGTCGTGACTATCGCCATGTCAATGATCAGCGGTAAGCTGGGCGAGGATAAACAAAACAAGCAGGAGAAGTCAGAAACTGCCATCCGCGAAAGTATTGGCGTGGTGCCGCTGGCCTTGCCGCTCATGGCTGGCCCTGGCGCCATCAGTTCAACCATTGTCTGGGGCACGCGTTACCATAGCCTGATGCACCTGATTGGCTTTTCCGTTGCCATTGCACTTTTCGCGCTCTGTTGTTGGGGAGTATTCCGCATGGCGCCCTGGCTGGTGCGACTGTTGGGGCAGACGGGCATTAACGTCATAACGCGTATTATGGGCCTGCTGTTGATGGCGCTAGGGATTGAATTCATCGTTACAGGAATTAAAAGCATTTTCCCCGGTTTGCTGCACTGATATTTCGTATGAAAGAACGGAGCCACGGCTCCGTTTTTTACGTCATTATCAGTAAATCCTATAACTAAAGTTGAAATGCTCACATATCATAATAAATTCTACTAATAATGTTCATTGGTTGTATTTCAATGAGTTATTAATTCCCTCCAAACCCGCCTGCGCAGAAAACCTTCGATCGATCTGTTATTTTACTCACATGATACTCTGGGGCTTGCTGAGAGATAACCGAAATGATATTAGTAAATTCAACATTCCCTTAGATGAATGTGCTAAATAATAACCAGTTGTTAAGTTTTTGTACAAAATCACTCGATGATAGCGCAGCGACGCGCTTGTAGAGAAAATTTTCTCTATCCTATTGAATATCATGTTTTTTTAGTGACATTCGATGTCCGGCAAGGCTGCCCTCAACGATGCGGTACTCACCGTAAAAGAGAATTGCTTAACAAATTTGCAAAATGTATTGGCGCGCGTTTACGCCATTTGATACTTTCCGGCCTAATATTTTGCAGCATAAAACAAGCAGATGAGAATTATTTTCATATGGTTCTCTTCTCGGATATCCAGCGCAGGTCTCAAACAGGGGAGGCCTGTAACGAATCGACGCAAGACGGCCATACGAGCGGTCAGTAATAAAAAAGTCGGTGATAGCAAGCAGTAAAAGAAGAACCTGACAGCAGCAAAAAAAACTCCTGCGCTGTACAGGCCCCAACAGGGGATTACACAGCTGGCGAAGGCCAGTCATTATAATGAGTGGAGTACCAACACAATGTCCATCATCACAAAAAAAAATCTGGTAGCGGCGGGGATTTTAACTGCGCTAATCGCGGGCAACGCTGCAATGGCTGCGGACGTTCCTGCAGGTGTTCAACTGGCGGAGAAACAGACGCTGGTGCGTAACAACGGTGCGGAAGTTCAGTCTCTTGACCCGCACAAAATTGAAGGTGTCCCTGAGTCTAACGTTAACCGCGACCTGTTCGAAGGCCTGCTGGTGACAGACGTAGACGGCCACCCGGCACCGGGTGTAGCAGAAAAATGGGAAAACAAAGATTTCAAAGTCTGGACATTCCATCTGCGTAAAGATGCGAAATGGTCCGACGGTACACCGGTTACGGCCGAAGATTTCGTTTATAGCTGGCAGCGTCTGGCGAATCCAAATACCGCCTCTCCGTATGCGAGCTACCTGCAATATGGCCATATTGCCAATATTGATGACATCATCGCGGGCAAAAAACCTGTTACCGACCTGGGCGTAAAAGCGATCGATGCCAATACCTTTGAAGTGACGTTGAGCGAACCTGTTCCGTACTTCTATAAGCTGCTGGTTCACCCGTCCGTTTCTCCGGTACCAAAATCCGCCGTGGAAAAATTTGGTGAGAAATGGACGCAGCCTGCCAATATCGTCACCAATGGTGCCTATAAGCTGAAAGACTGGGTGGTCAACGAACGTATGGTGCTTGACCGTAACCCGCAGTATTGGGATAACGCGAAAACCGTAATTGACCAGGTGACCTACCTGCCAATCTCTTCCGAAGTGACTGACGTTAACCGCTACCGCAGCGGTGAAATCGACATGACCTATAACAACATGCCGATTGAACTGTTCCAGAAACTGAAAAAAGAGATCCCTAAAGAAGTTCACGTCGATCCGTACCTGTGCACCTATTACTATGAAATCAACAACCAGAAAGCACCGTTTACCGACGTACGTGTTCGTACCGCGCTGAAGCTGGCTCTGGATCGCGATATCATCGTGAACAAAGTGAAAAACCAGGGCGATCTGCCGGCGTACAGCTATACCCCTCCATACACCGATGGCGCAAAACTGACCGAGCCAGAGTGGTTCAAACAGACTCAGGAACAGCGTAACGCGGAAGCGAAGAAACTGCTGGCCGAAGCGGGCTACACCGCAGATAAGCCGCTGACCTTCAGCCTGCTCTACAACACTTCCGATCTGCACAAAAAACTGGCTATCGCCGTTGCCTCAATCTGGAAAAAGAACCTGGGCGCGAACGTCAAGCTGGAGAACCAGGAGTGGAAAACCTTCCTCGACAGCCGTCATCAGGGCACCTTTGATGTAGCTCGTGCTGGCTGGTGTGCGGACTATAACGAACCGACCTCCTTCCTGAACACCATGCTGAGCGACAGCTCAAACAACACCGCGCACTATAAGAGCCCGGCGTTTGACAAGCTGATCGCCGACACGCTGAAAACCACTGACGAAGCACAGCGTACTGAACTGTACTCTAAAGCCGAGCAGCAGCTGGATAAAGATTCCGCGATCGTTCCGGTTTACTACTACGTTAACGCCCGTCTGGTGAAACCGTGGGTAGGTGGGTACACCGGTAAAGACCCGATGGATAATATCTACGTTAAAAACTTGTATATTATCAAGCATTAATGGCAATGAGTGGGGCGGGCGTGCTCGCCCCACGGTGTCTAACCAACGTCACATTATATAGGCACACGCCAGAAGGTACGGGCAATGTTGAAATTTATCCTACGTCGCTGTCTTGAAGCGATTCCAACGCTATTTATTCTCATCACGATTTCCTTCTTCATGATGCGCCTCGCGCCGGGAAGTCCATTTACCGGTGAGCGTACGCTGCCGCCAGAAGTCATGGCGAATATCGAAGCGAAATACCACTTAAACGATCCTATCTCTACCCAGTACTTCAATTACCTGAAGCAGCTGGCCCACGGTGATTTTGGACCGTCATTTAAATATAAAGACTATTCCGTTAACGACCTGGTGGCCTCCAGCTTCCCGGTTTCGGCGAAATTGGGTGCTGCGGCATTCATTCTGGCGATCGTTTTTGGAGTCACCGCAGGCGTTATCGCCGCGCTCAGACAAAATACCAAATGGGATTATGCAGTAATGGGGGTGGCGATGACCGGGGTAGTCATACCCAGCTTCGTTGTTGCGCCATTACTGGTGATGATATTTGCCATTACGCTGAAGTGGCTGCCTGGCGGCGGCTGGAACGGCGGGGCATTGAAGTTCATGATTTTGCCGATGGTGGCATTATCTCTGGCGTACATCGCCAGTATCGCGCGTATCACCCGTGGTTCAATGATCGAAGTGCTGCACTCGAACTTCATTCGTACCGCGCGTGCTAAAGGGCTGCCGATGCGTCGGATTATCTTCCGCCACGCGCTTAAGCCGGCACTGTTGCCCGTGCTCTCCTACATGGGACCGGCATTCGTCGGGATCATTACCGGCTCGATGGTTATCGAAACAATTTACGGCCTGCCGGGCATCGGCCAGCTGTTTGTTAACGGCGCGCTTAACCGCGACTATTCGCTGGTACTGAGCCTGACTATTCTCGTCGGTGCGCTGACCATTCTCTTTAACGCTATCGTTGATGTGCTGTATGCCGTCATCGACCCGAAAATCCGTTACTAACTGGAGCACGCCATGATGTTGAGTAAGAAAAACAGCGAGGCGCTGGAAAACTTCAGTGAAAAACTGGAAGTAGAAGGTCGTAGCCTCTGGCAGGACGCGCGCCGTCGCTTTATGCACAACCGCGCGGCGGTTGCGAGTCTGGTGGTTCTGGTGATCATCGCGCTGTTTGTGACCCTGGCGCCGATGCTGTCGCAATTTACCTATTTCGACACCGACTGGGGCATGATGTCCAGCGCGCCGGATATGGAATCAGGCCACTATTTTGGCACGGATTCATCCGGACGCGATCTGCTGGTGCGTGTCGCTATCGGTGGCCGTATCTCTCTGATGGTCGGTATTGCTGCCGCTCTGGTGGCGGTGATCGTGGGGACGCTCTACGGCTCACTGTCCGGCTACCTTGGCGGTAAAGTGGACTCGGTGATGATGCGTCTGCTGGAAATCCTGAACTCCTTCCCGTTTATGTTCTTCGTCATCCTGCTGGTGACCTTCTTCGGTCAGAATATCCTGTTGATCTTCGTGGCCATCGGGATGGTTTCCTGGCTGGATATGGCGCGTATCGTCCGCGGCCAGACGCTGAGCCTCAAACGCAAAGAGTTTATCGAAGCGGCGCAGGTAGGCGGTGTCTCTACCGGTAATATCGTGGTTCGCCATATCGTTCCTAATGTGCTGGGTGTGGTGGTGGTCTATGCCTCACTGCTGGTGCCAAGCATGATCCTGTTTGAATCTTTCCTGAGCTTCTTGGGTCTCGGTACACAAGAGCCGCTGAGCAGCTGGGGCGCGCTGCTCAGCGATGGCGCAAACTCAATGGAAGTGTCTCCGTGGCTGCTGCTTTATCCGGCGGGTTTCCTGGTCGTTACCCTGTTTTGTTTTAACTTTATCGGCGATGGCCTGCGTGATGCCCTCGACCCGAAAGACCGTTAAGGAGCGCCGTCATGACAATTATTGAAACGGCAACCGCGCCACAGGCGCAGCAGCGGAGCGACCTTCTGCTGGACGTAAAAGATCTTCGCGTCACCTTTAAGACTCCGGACGGGGATGTCACCGCCGTGAACGATCTCAACTTCAACCTGCGCGCGGGTGAAACGCTCGGCATCGTCGGTGAATCCGGTTCCGGGAAATCTCAGACCGCCTTTGCGTTAATGGGCCTGCTGGCTGCTAACGGCGTGATTGGGGGTTCCGCGAAATTCAACGGGCGTGAAATCCTTAACCTGCCGGAGCACGAGCTGAACAAGCTGCGCGCCGAACAGATCTCGATGATTTTCCAGGATCCGATGACTTCGCTGAACCCGTACATGCGCGTTGGTGAGCAGCTGATGGAAGTCCTGATGCTGCACAAAGGTCTGGGCAAAGCCGAAGCCTTTGAAGAGTCGGTCAAAATGCTCGATGCGGTGAAAATGCCGGAGGCACGCAAGCGCATGCGCATGTTCCCGCACGAGTTCTCTGGCGGTATGCGTCAGCGCGTGATGATTGCGATGGCGCTGCTCTGCCGGCCTAAGCTGCTGATTGCCGACGAACCTACTACCGCGCTGGACGTTACCGTTCAGGCGCAAATCATGACCCTGTTGAACGAGCTGAAGCGTGAGTTCAACACGGCGATTATCATGATTACCCACGACCTGGGCGTGGTGGCGGGCATCTGTGACAAAGTGCTGGTAATGTACGCCGGGCGAACGATGGAATATGGCAAAGCGCGCGATGTCTTCTATCAGCCAGCTCACCCGTACTCCATTGGCCTGCTGAACGCGGTGCCGCGTCTTGATGCGGAAGGGGAATCCCTGCTCACCATTCCTGGCAACCCGCCAAACCTGCTGCGCCTGCCGAAAGGCTGTCCGTTCCAGCCGCGCTGCCCGCACGCGATGGAAATCTGCAACAGCGCTCCGCCGCTGGAAGAGTTTGCACCAGGCCGTCTGCGCGCCTGCTTTAAGCCGCAGGAGGAACTGGTATGAACGCATTAGATGAAAAACGCAACGTGCTGCTCGAAATTGCTGACCTTAAGGTGCATTTCGACATTAAAGACGGAAAACAGTGGTTCTGGCAGCCGTCGAAGACCTTGAAAGCGGTGGATGGCGTTACGCTGCGCCTGTACGAAGGGGAAACCCTGGGCGTGGTCGGAGAGTCCGGCTGCGGTAAATCGACCTTTGCGCGCGCCATTATCGGTCTGGTAAAAGCGACCGACGGCAAAGTGGCCTGGCTGGGTAAAGATCTGCTGGGCATGAAACCCGACGAGTGGCGTGAGGTGCGCAGCGATATCCAGATGATTTTCCAGGATCCGCTGGCGTCGTTAAACCCGCGTATGACCATCGGCGAGATTATTGCCGAGCCGCTGCGGACCTATCATCCGAAGATGTCTCGTCAGGAAGTGCGCGATCGCGTTAAGGCGATGATGATGAAAGTCGGCCTGTTGCCTAACCTCATCAACCGCTACCCGCACGAATTCTCCGGCGGCCAGTGCCAGCGTATTGGTATCGCCCGTGCGCTGATCCTCGAGCCGAAGCTGATTATCTGCGACGAGCCGGTTTCCGCGCTGGACGTGTCCATTCAGGCACAGGTGGTAAACCTGCTGCAGAAGCTGCAGCGTGAAATGGGGCTGTCGCTGATCTTCATCGCGCATGACCTGGCCGTAGTGAAACACATTTCAGACCGCGTGCTGGTGATGTATCTGGGTCACGCCGTGGAGCTGGGTACCTATGACGAGGTGTACCACAATCCGCTGCACCCTTACACCAAAGCGCTGATGTCCGCTGTGCCAATCCCCGATCCGGATCTGGAAAAGAATAAGACCATCCAGCTGCTGGAAGGTGAATTGCCCTCACCGATTAACCCGCCGTCGGGCTGCGTCTTCCGCACGCGCTGCCCAATGGCCGGGCCGGAATGCGCGAAAACGCGTCCGGTTCTGGAAGGCAGTTTCCGACATGCGGTTTCCTGCCTGAAAGTAGACCCGTTATAATCGCAAGGGCTGACATGATGTCAGCCCTTATTTTTTGCGAGGTAATCGTGTCGCGTTTATTCACGTCAGCCCGTCGGCGGCTTTATCATTTTTTATTCGATCCTGAAACGGTATCCGGACGACGCTTCGAAGGTCTTTGCGGTTTATTTGCGCTTCTCAGCGTGGTCGTCATCTTTATTGAATCGGGTGCCGGGACGCAATATCACCTGACGTTTGACGAATGGCACATCTTTGTCTGGCTTGAGCTGGCGATTACCCTGGTTTTTACCGCTGAATATCTCCTCCGGGTAATAGCCTGGCCCAACCCGGCCCGATATGTTTTCAGCTTCTGGGGATTTATTGATTTAGCCACCATTTTGCCGCTCTACGTCATGTGGCTGTGGCCGGAAATCAGCCTGAGCTATGTCTTTGCCTGGCGAGCGATGCGCGTTATTCGCGTATTACGTATTCTGAAATTACTGCGTTTTATGCCCTCATTACGCGTGTTCTGGAGTGCAATCGTCAGCGCACGGCATCAGCTCATTCTGTTCTACTCGTTTATCGCCATCGTCATGATTGTTTTTGGCGCGCTGATGTATTTAATAGAAGGACCCAAATATGGCTTTACGACGCTCAATGCCTCCGTCTACTGGGCCATTGTGACCGTCACCACCGTGGGTTATGGTGATATTACTCCCCACACGCCGCTGGGCCGCATTGTGGCGTCAGTGCTGATTTTGATTGGCTATTCGGTGATTGCCATTCCGACTGGACTTATTACCACACACATGAGCAGCGCGTTTCAGAGCCGCAAGCAGCAGCGCAAGTGTCCTCATTGCGAGCAGGGTGAACATGATCACGACGCGCGGTTTTGTCATCGCTGTGGCAATAAATTGCCGGAGTAAATAAAAAAGGCTGCAATCGCAGCCTTTTTTATTATTCGCGCCAGAGTATATGGCACAGCTTATGGTCTTTCTCTCGACACAGCAGGACGCGAGCGAAAATATCGTTAATTTCACCACCGTCTTCATCTGCCAGCCCAATTACCACTTCGGCAAAAAAGTCAGGGTTCAGGTCGAAATCCACATGCTCAGCCCAGTCTTCTGAAGGGTCAAACAGCTCGGCACCGCCGCGCTCTTCGAACTGCAGATTAAAAAGGATCACGTCTGCGGGATCGAGGTTATCAACCGCCAGTTCGAGAAAAATGTCATAGGCCTGCTCGAGCGTTTCGTCTTCGGTCAGGCGATTGTTCAGATCCATTTCCATGATGACTACCTGTTTAACATCGTTGGGCACGTTTTACAGCAACGGACTAAAGAAGTAAAACAGTCGTTCGGCAATTCTCTGCCACAGCGGACGTTTTACCCACAGTCTGGCATCCAGCAGACGCGAGCGGGAGATATAATCATCCTGCACCGCCGCGAGATCGCCGCCAAAGCCGGCATCATCAATGACCAGCGTGATTTCAAAGTTGAGCCACAGGCTGCGCATATCCAGGTTGACCGTGCCCACCAGGCTCAGCTCACCGTCGACGAGCACGCTCTTGGTGTGGAGCAATCCGCCTTCAAACTGGTAAATTTTCACCCCGGCGGCCAGCAGTTCGCTAAAGAATGCCCGGCTGGCCCAGCCCACCAGGAGAGAGTCATTTTTGCGCGGCAAAATGATGCTCACATCGACACCGCGCTGCGCGGCTGTACAGATGGCGTGCAGGAGGTCGTCGCTGGGGACAAAGTAGGGCGTCGTCATGATCAGATATTCACGCGCCGAGTAGGTTGCCGTCAGCAGCGCCTGATGGATCAAGTCCTCCGGGAAGCCCGGCCCGGAAGCAATGGTATGAATGGTATGACCGCTGGCCTCCTCAAACGGCATAATATTGCCGTCCGGCGGCGGCGGCAGGATACGCTTGCCGGTTTCAATCTCCCAGTCGCAGGAATAAACGATGCCCATCGAGGTGGCAATCGGCCCCTCCATTCGCGCCATCAAATCAACCCATTGACCTACTCCTGAGTCCTGTTTGAAGAAGCGCGGGTCGACCATGTTCATGCTGCCGGTGTAGGCAATATAGTTATCGATCATGATCATTTTGCGATGCTGGCGGAGATCCATCCGGCGCAGAAACACGCGCAGGAGATTCACTTTCAACGCCTCAACCACTTCGATCCCGGCATTACGCATCATGCCCGCCCAGGGGCTACGGAAAAATGCCACGCTACCCGCGGAGTCAAGCATCAGGCGGCAATGAATGCCGCGCCGCGCGGCGGCCATCAGCGACTCAGCGACCTGGTCAGCCATCCCGCCGGGCTGCCAGATATAAAAAACCATCTCGATATTATGACGCGCCAGCTGAATATCGCGGATTAACGCCTGCATGACGTCGTCGGAGGAGGTCAGCAGCTGCAGTTGGTTGCCCTTAACGCCGCCAATCCCCTGGCGGCGCTCGCACAGCTTAAACAGTGAGGAGGCGACGCTGCTGTTCTCCTCGGCAAAAATATGTTTGCAGGCTTTAAGATCGTTCAGCCACTTCGCGGTGGAGGGCCACATGGCACGGGCGCGCTCGGCACGGCGTTTACCCAGATGAAGCTCACCAAAAGAGAGATAGGCAATAATTCCCACCAGCGGGAGGATGTAAATGATCAGAAGCCAGGCCATGGCAGAGGGTACGGCTCTGCGCTTCATCAGGATGCGTAATGTCACACCCGCGATTAACAGCCAGTATCCCAAAATGACCAGCCAACTCACCACGGTGTAGAAGGTTGTCATAGGTAAAAAAATCCTTTTGAAAGCGTATTGTTATGAGTGTACGCATCAGGATTCATCTGGCAAATAAAAACGCCAGGTAAAAGCGCTGGTTTGCTGCCGGGTTGGGTTTATAATGGCGACTCTGTTAGTTAAAGAGTTGTAGACATGAAGCGCAGTAGAACAGAAGTAGGGCGCTGGCGCATGTTGCGACAGGTGAGTCGTCGCAAGGCTCGTTGGCTGGAAGCTCAATCCCGCCGCAATATGCGTATTCACGCCATCAGAAAATGTGGATTGACCAGGCACCGCAACGCGTTGCTGTTCGCAGTCCAGGATATCTGAAACCATGAGGGCACCGTAACGGGTGCCCGCTGATTTTATAGCGTCTGATTTTTAGGAATAGCGTATTTGCAGCGATATTCCTGTTGTGTTTAGCAAAAGGAGGGAGAAGTGTTTGCGGAGTTTGGCGTACTGAATTTCTGGACGTATGTTGTCGGCGCATTTTTTATCGTGCTGGTGCCAGGGCCGAATACCCTGTTTGTGCTAAAAACCGGGATCGGTCACGGCGTTAAAAAAGGGTATCTTGCCGCCACGGGCGTATTTATCGGCGATGCGGTGCTGATGTTTCTGGCCTGGGCGGGCGTCGCGGCATTAATCCAGACCACGCCGGTACTGTTTAATATCGTGCGCTATCTCGGGGCTTTCTATCTGCTCTGGCTGGGGGGCAAAATGCTCTGGTCGGTGGTAAACCGTCAAAAAAACGCGCATGAGAGCGGCCCCGAACCTGCCAGTATGATCATGAAACGTTCCCTGGTGTTAAGCCTGACCAACCCCAAAGCGATTCTGTTCTACGTATCGTTCTTCGTTCAGTTCATTGACGTGAATGCGAAGAGTACCGGCACTTCTTTCCTGATCCTTGCGACGACGCTGGAGTTGATAAGCTTTATGTACATGAGCTTCCTGATCTTCTCCGGTGCGTTTGTCACGCGTTATCTGAAAACAAAAAAGAAGCTGGCAAAGCTGGGGAACGGGCTAATAGGGCTGCTGTTTGTCGGGTTTGCGGCGAGATTAGCGTCGCTGCATTGATGATTTGAAAGGCTCCTGCGGGAGCCTTTTTAATGTCTGGCGTAGCTGGAAAGCCGCGCCAGACAAGGCTTCACGTTTTACTACTAGCAGTCAAAAGCCATAAAAAGCGGCTAGGGTGTGGACACATTGTGGACACTCTGACCACCATTAGCACCCTTCAACGGATTAAGCGAAATCGCGTCCTGCAGGTACTGAGGAGCGAAGTGCGCATAGACCATTGTCTGCGCAATTTTCGTATGACCTAAGATCCTCTGCAGTGTGATGATGTTGCCCCCGTTAATCATAAAATGCGTGGCGAAAGAGTGTCGTAGCGCATGTGTTGCTTGTCCGGCCGGTAAATCGGGCTTAACCTCTTTGAGGGTTCGCCTGAAGTCAGCATAACTGGCCTCAGGAAACAAAAAGCCTCGTGTTTTGCCGACTACGTAAGCCGCAACGTCATCAGAGATCGGGACCGTGCGCGGTGTGTTGGTTTTCGTCTTAACGAAAGACACCCGGTTATGAATCACGTTCTCCGCCTTTAACCGTGCCGCTTCTCCCCATCTTGCCCCGGTGCTCAAGCATAAAACCGCAATTTTACGATTATCACCTGAGAGCGCAGCTAGTAAGGCGTCAATTTCCTCAAGAGTGAGATAGCCCGTTTCGGCTGTCTGCTCTTTCAGTTTTTTGAATCCCCTGAATGGATGTTCACCGTTATAGAGCTCTGACTCAATCAGGGTAGTAAACATCCCACCTAGTGTGATCAGGTCGCGGTTGATGGTTGTTGGCTTAATACCTTCACCCCGGCGTTGAGCACAATATTGCGTTATCAGGCTCTTGGTAATCTGGAAAGCGCACGGGTTTCCGGTCATCGTTTCGAAACGCTCAATTTTCCTGAGATACGATTGACCGTGCTCCTCATGTTTACCTTTCAGCTTCCACCATAATTCTTTCAGTTCCGACAATTGGCGTTTGTCCGTTGGTTTTGAAAGCCATTCCTTTGAGTGATGGTTATATTGAGTATGCTTTTCAAAAGCCATCGCCTCGCTTTTCTTGTCGAACTTCCGACGGATGCGTTTTCCGTTACGCCCGCTCGGTCTAATGTCCACTTCATATCGACCATCATCGAGCTTTTTAACAGACATAAAGCCTCCCGATGATGTTACTGCGTACTTCAATTTCCTGATTTAAATAGCAAAAACTCACTGTGCATTTGCTGCACAAAAAAGCGCCGTAAATGGTTAGCCAGTTTTCTGGTCTGAGTGGGGTGACGTTGTTGTCTGCTGCCCAAAGTGCGCGAGAGCCGGTGCAATTTGCCCAGCTTCAGGTGCTATTTGATCAGTCATAAACCACATCGTGTATTTCGTGAAACGAGGGTGCTGGAGAATTTTCATTATGGATTCTACACCTGCATTTTTGGAGCGGCTTTCATAGCTCGAAAGTGAACTATAAGGAACGCCAGTCAAGTCACTGACTTCCCTACGGTTTAGCCTCTCTGACTCCCGCATGAGTTTTAGCTTCTCTGAAACGTGTATTGACATGATTACTCCTATTGCGTAATTTTGTGTTCATGGTATCCATTGTTTTGCATTCGTAGTTACACTAAAGGCAATTATAAGCCATTAAGAGCAATTAAAACGCTAACGGAGAAGTGTACCAGATGAAGAAGACGTTAGAGAGCGCAACTGACGCAGTTCCATATCAGGAGTTTGCACGCCTGATAGGTAAAACCCCGGCGGCCGTAAAAGGGATGATTGAGAAAGGCAAATTACCAATCATTGAAATGACCGACCCACAATCTGCTACTGGAAGAGCTGGGGAGTATTGGGTCTACCTTCCGGCATGGAACAACGGTATGAAGATGGCATATGAAAGCCGTCCTAGAGAGATTCGCGATGGTTGGTTGATGTGGCTCGGCTTAGGGCAACCTTCACGGTAATTAGATTCATCTATTTCATTCAAATTCAATCGAGAAATTGCATGTCAAAACCAATAAAGCATGGCTGCATTCGTCATATCACTAATGGTATGCGGGTGCTGATCGACTTAAAAAGCGTGGCCGCTATCCGTGAGCGCACTGAAACAGCCGACAAAGTTGAGGTGCATCTGACGTCGGGAGAAGTTTTTGAACTTGATGTTGCCTATGAGGAGATTGCAGGTCTGTATCTAGAATTTTTAGCAAAAGAACGTGGGGTTATGGCAAACCCCACCAGTATTTGAGCTTAGTTGATATCTAAAAAGCTTTTATGCGTGACAGGCATTTTAGATTGAACTGCCTCTCTCAACTGGATTGACAGTTTGTTGATTTCCTCAGCCTTCTCACGATTAGAGATCGCATCAGAGGAAGAATTAACCAATGCAATGGCTGATTTTAGAGTGGCAATTAATTCATCATTTTGTTGATTAGTCATGAAATACCTCATGTGATTGGCTTGTTTTTGGCGATGCGATCCTATCACAAGGCCATGTGTCGGGCATGGTTAAAACCCGACTCCCTAAGGAGAATTTATGAAAGAGCCTCGCTGTATTGCACAGTTGCTTCGAAGAGAAAACCCTAATCCGATCAACTTCACCATCACTCACGGTCGCGGCCGCAAGGGCATAATCATCCGGACCCGTAAGCCGGGCGTTTTCGAGAAGGTTCGCCGTCTGGTCAAAAAGAGAGGACTGTGGTTATGACGGTAATGACACTGGACGTGATCCAGAAACAACCAACAGCGCTTCGCGGTCTGGTCTGCAAGTATTTGGCTCAGCCTCGCTGGCAGGACACTTGCGATTTTTACAATCAGATGATGGAGCGGGAGCGTCTTACGGTTTGTTTCCACGCTCAATTAAAACAGCGCCACTCTGTCATGCGCTTAGAGGAAATGACCGAAGCCGATCGTGAGCGTCTTGTTTGCGCGCTTGATGAATTGAGAAATGCATTCGCCCGGCACCGCCAACTTGGCGTGTCGAAAGCAACTTTCATCAGCCGCCTGACCGTTAGCCAAAGGCGATCACTGTTTCTTCATGCGGGGCTGACAGAGCAGGAATTTATGATGCCGCACTGGCGTTTGAACGAAGAGGGCTGTTATTGGCGCGACAAACTTTTCCGCGCTCTGCGAGAGCTGTTCAGCCTTTTTGAGTACGCACCAACCATTTTAACCTCGGTAAAACCTGAGCAGTATTTACATTAATTAATCTGGATTCGATTTATTACGCGCCTTACAGCGTGGGGACTCCTTTTGTCCGGAGATAGGCAAATGCAAAAGCAAAATACAGCGCAGCGGGGGATGTATTCGGCACTTCTAGCGCAGGCAGTAAGCGAGGCACAGCGCGACTTGGCGACCCGTTTCTCTTCTCAGTTTGATGGGCTTATCGCGTACATCAGTAAGTCAGAACTTAATCGCACCGAGATTATCGAGTTATTAGGCCAGGAGTCGGAAAAGTTACACAACTCAATTTTCGGTAGAGCTGGTTAACCACTGTTAACAGGAAGCAAAAATGAGCATACACATCGAGATTAATAACCAATACGTCATCACCAGTGACCGCTATCAATTCATTTTGCAGGAGAAGAAGACCGCAACATCCGGGAAGAACAAAGGCAAGGATTGGCTGGACGTTGTGGGTTACTACCCAACTATCCCTAAGCTTATCTCAGGCCTGGTATTGCATGATCTTTTGACCAGCGATCTTATTGGCTTCTCAGCTTTGGAAGCTCGAATTGAACGCCTGGGGAAGCAATGTCTGGACGCCTTTAAATAGTATGTCCATCGAATCTCGGGGGCGTATTGCCCCCTCGCCACCACCACCATTTTTGAAGGGCACCAGTGATTCATTCGTTGGTGCTTATCCCTGGAATAACGTCAACAAAGAGGCTATTGGCCGCGACAGACCCCTTACACGTGCCGAACTCCGTCAGGTGCAAGGTGTTTTAAACCGTATTGACCGTCTGCCATTTTTCCTGCAAACGCTGTTTACATCGCGTTATAACTTCATCCGCCGTAAAAAGAGCCCTTTGGGTGGGCTGTATTTTCTTAAAAACACGTTTGAGCGCAAGCTGCTGCCACGTCTTGAGCGTGTTAATGAGCTGTGCGGGATGAATGAATCCGCCTCGATTGGTTTTCTGTCCGAGCGCGACCAGTATGCGCGCTTACCAGATATGAATGACAAAGAGCTCAGGAAATTTGCGGCCAGAATTGCCTCTCAGCTCTGGAGCAAATACGAGGAGTTAAGCGACGCCTGGGCGGAGGCTCACGGCGGGAAAGAGACACTTTTCACCGATGAAGCTCAGTCGCACCTATATGGGAAAGTGGCCGGTATTGCTCGCGCATTTAACATCACCCCGATGTACTGGAAAAAATACCGTAAGGGGCAGATGACGATCCGCATGGCATTTTCCACTATTTCCCGCCTGATTAAAGACGAGTGGTGGTTCAACCAGCTCAAAGCACAGCGGATGCGCTGGCGCGAGGCGCTGCTCATCGCTGCCGGTGAGGTCAACAAAGACCGTTCACCTTACGCAAGCAAAATGGCGATCCGCGATGTTCACTCGCGCCGCCTGGCTAATCTCGAATACCTGAAATCCTGTGAACTGGAAAACAAAGTCACCGGTGAACGTATCGACCTCATCAGTAAGGTCATGGGGAGTATTTCTAACCCTGAAATACGCCGCATGGAGCTGATGAACACTATCGCCGGGATTGAACGTTACGCGACCAGCGTTGGTGACGTGGGAATGTTTATCACGCTGACCACGCCATCGAAGTATCACCCGACCCGTCAGGTTGGCAAAGGTGAAAGCAAAACGGTGCAGCTCAATCACGGCTGGAACGAAACAGCATTCACACCCAAAGATGGCCAGCGCTATCTATGCCGAATCTGGAGCCTGATGCGTACAGCTTTCAAAGATAACGATTTAGAGGTTTACGGGATGCGCGTTGTCGAACCGCACCACGACGGCACGCCACACTGGCACATGATGCTGTTTTGCAAACCCGGTCAGCGTAAAGCCATTAACGAAATTATGCGTCGTTATGCCCTCAAAGAGGACGGACACGAAAAGGGCGCGGCAAAACAGCGCTTTGAGTCACGCCATCTTAATCAGGGCGGGGCGGCGGGTTATATCGCTAAATACATTGCAAAAAATATCGACGGTTACGCGCTTGACGGCCAGCTCGATCACGACACCGGCAAGCCTCTGAAAGATACGGCCGCAGCCGTCGCCGCATGGGCGTCAACATGGCGTATCCCTCAGTTTAAACCGATTGGTCTCCCGACTATGGGCGCTTACCGCGAACTGCGCAAATTGCCGCGTGGGGTGAGTATTGCCTGCGAGTTTGACGACAGGGTCGAGGCCGCGCGAGCAGCTGCAGATGAGGGGGATTTTGAGCGGTACATCATCGCGCAGGGTGGGGCAAATATGCCGCGTGATGCTCAGGCCGTCAGGGTCGCCCGTAAGCTTACGGATGAGGTTAACGAGTTCGAGGAAGATATCGAGAGGGTGGTCGGTATTTATGCCCCTCACCTCGGGGCTCACCATGTCCATGTAACCCGTACAGCCGAATGGCGAATCGTTCCAAAGGTTTTGGCCGTTGAGCCTTTGACCTTAAAAAGCGGCTCTGCCGCGCCTCGGAGTCCTGTCAATAACTGTAGAAAGCTCACCGGCGGTGGCGATTCAGTTATGAACCCCACACCGTCTGAGCAAGCCGCAGCGGTGTTAAATCTGATTGAACGCGGGGTTCTCGGCTGGAATGAGCCAGACGTCGTGAAGGTGCTTAACGGCGCGTTAAGAGCTGGCGCGCCGTGCAAAAATCGCCAGCAAGGAAGCAATGCGCCGCTTAAAACGAGAGAGCAAGCACCATCAGCCAGGATGACAAAACCCGAAAGGGATCACGTCCCAAAAATTCGTCACGATTTGACTCAGGAGGGCATTACTCCGGAACGGTGGGAACTCGACGTGCTCGCGCGTGGGGCAACGGTTATCTTTGGTGATAAAAAGTTCAAATATGAGATCAAAGACGACTGGGCGGTATTTTTTCTTGTGGAAAATTTGAGTAAGTAATTAGGTGATTTTATGACAAATTGTATGTTCATTATCACCTTGCAGTGAAAGTATACAACATGGCCAGCATGTAAACTTGCTATTAGTTTTAGCAGAGATTGACAATCTTGCTTTAAAAGTTAAATCTTCACTCGATTTTAAAAAAAAGCTAATGTAATTCATAATTGCATTAGCCATTGATCTCGAAAGTGTGTTTTTTGTCTATTTGTTTCTGAAGTTGATTATTTTTATTATCAACCATATAAAAAATATTGATGTAAAAAAATAAATTGCATCTTCATAGTTTTTTAACGCGCCACTTTTAATTGGGGCTGACAGCTTAAATGTTTCAAATAATGGCTTCACAATAACTGGTGATAATGATGTGGACGCAATCAAACCAAATGCCATTGTTATTTTATTATTTCCTTTCTCACTGCGATCTGCATCGATGAGTTTGATCACTTGCATCCTAGATTTTATTATTTCAATAACGCTTTTGCGGGCGATTTTTATATCCTCTGAATTTTTCGTTTTAAGGACGAAATCTTGTATTTCACCGTATTTTCTTGAGAAAATCCTAAGCCACTCTTCAAATAAAAGTATGTCCTCTTGAATTTTTGCAAGGCCAAGGTGAGTTTTTTCATTTTCAATTTTGTTTATTTTGGATTCATAGAAAAAGGAAATGTAATCTCTTAGCTCACTTTTAATTTGGTTGTCCCATTTTAAATTTTCCTCTGTATATTCTTTCTTAAAATACTCATTATTAATCCCGCTGGAAAGTAAAGTTAGCGCTAAACCCTGCTCCGAGTAAAAATTATAATCATCAAAGGCTCGATGGTCTATGTATTCCTTAGACTGTTTTTTGTTTGCTAAGAGATGGCTTTTCCCTAGCAATAAGAAGACTAATTTTTCGTTTTCCTTAGCATTTTCGGAAGCGCTGTTCTTTTGATTTTCATGCTCAAAAATATATACATTTGGTTTTCCTTGCCAAAAGTTGTAAAAATCAGAAGTATTGTTGCCAAAGAGGAGGCTCTTTAGATTTTTCTTGTTTATTGTATTAAATATAATAGCTATAAGGTATCTGGCAATGTCGCTAAGATTATGTTGTATTTGCAGCGAGTTTGCATAGTCAACATATTTTCCGGTTATTATTGAACCATTAATTTCCATTTCCTTTGAGTTGCCAATTAATAATCTCATGCTATTTTTTATGTGATCTTTTAGCTTATGTCTATTGAGTAATGACATTCCTGAATAATCAAGCAATAATGATTGCACCGCGAACTCAATACTAGTGGTAATTGAATGGTTTAATTCAAACGGAAGACTTAAGACGTTTTTAATAAAAGCCTCTAAATCAATAGAGCGTTCTTCAGCGTCAATAAATGTCACATGAGATATACCATTTTTATATAATCGTATGATGGGGTAAATAAATAATTCAATGTTGTTATTTTTAACGATAATGGGCTTTAGGCAACATATTATATTTTCATAATAATCATTATTTAATGTGTGGAATAGTTTTCTCTCTGAAAGTCTTATGTTAATGCATTGATTTAAGGCATTGGCAGTAAGGACGCAAGTGCCTGAGTTCTGGATTTTATCAAATCCTATAACACTTACGCCGTTATCATTGTTTTCATACCTTAATTCTATTTTTGTTGAGGTTGGGATAGAGTTTGCAATATAACTAAAAGTGTTGTCTGGCGTTAGGATTGAAAGAAATAAGCCAGTATTGATCAACTCGGTTCCAAATTTCTCAGTGTCTGTATACTCAGGCGATTGTGTTGTGTATGTATGCCAAATAGTGCCTCTATTAATTTGCATGTAATGTTCCATAAATATGATTAGGTGTATTTTCTTGGTAACTGTACTCGATAGTAACATTAGGCAAGGTATCAGTTAACTACAGCCAAGTTAACAGCAGTCCTAAGACTATGGGGCTGGTTAAGTGGTGCTGCCTCATCGCGAAGCATTAGCTACGATGATGAAGTTATCAAATTAACGGAAACAATCAATAGGTTCTTAATGTGCCGTGAAAGATGACACATTGAGTTTCATCTTTCACGACACACTAGATTATCACTCATCTTGCGCGGTCAATTGCATGATACAGGGCGCACCAAACAGGCACTCTTAATACTTTTAGGATTTTCCCCCACGGACTGGACCATATTTTAGTAATGCATGCATGAGGTGCATGAGTTTGCATCCGTTTCTTAATCCAGTTTTTGCCAGCCTGCGCAAGTGCTGGCGCGGCTCAATGCTGCTGATGCACTTGCATCAAAAGCGCTCCGTTAAGCGCGCAGGCGAGGCGGGGATAGCACTGCGCGCCAGACGTGATAACAGCATTTATTTTGCGCGTCTGTGCGCGTCGTGGTAGCGCGCTGTGCTTTCGGTTGGGTGACGAGGTGAGCAAGGGATTACGGGGCGTGTGAGACGTCTGGTGCGCTCTGTGTAAGTGCCGCCCGGAGGCGGCATTTTGGGCGGGTTTAGTCGGTCTCTATGCTGTAATCCTTAAAGCGGATCACCTCCATTCCTAACCAATCGTTAATCTCTTTGAAACGCTCCTGCAGCGGCGTCAGCTCGTTACGCACAAATACCCGCGCCACCTTCTCAATATCCCCCATCGAGCCGATATTTTCAGGCTTGCCGCCCATGAGCTGGAACGGTACGCGGTGCCGGAGCCCGTCACCCGGCCAAAAGAGCTTTATATCAACGGCGAACTGGTGAGCAAATGGGATGAGTGAATTTAAGCCCTTTGACGACAGACTCAATGGTCTGATTGCTGCCCTGTCACCGGCTTCACGCCGTAAGCTGGCCGGAGAGATAGCAAAGGAGCTGCGCAAGTCGCAACAGCAACGCATCAAGCTGCAGAAAGCCCCGGACGGCTCGCCGTATCAGGCGAGAAAGCGTCAGCCGCTCAGGGCTAAGACCGGGCGGATTAAGCGGGCGATGTTCCAGAAGCTCCGCACGAGCCGGTACATGAAAGCCACTGGCCGTGAAAACAGTGCCGTGGTTGAGTTTACCGGCAAAGTGCAGCGCATCGCCCAGATTCATCATTACGGCCTTAAAGACCGGCCAAATCGATATGTTTCAGATTTAAAGTACCCAGAACGAAAATTGTTGGGTGTTAATCCTAGCGATAAAGAGCTTATAGAAGAGATAATATACAAAGTATGTTTTTTGAGGTGACATACAGGGGGCTTTAATTTCTTATGATTTTTGGAGGTTTAATCAAATTTGATCAATATGATTACCTAGCATAACGCACTCTAATCACTTAAGATTATGTGTCTGGGTCTTTTAATGGTCAAGTTGAGGTCTTTTGGGTATGTTTGAGTTGTCTGCGGAAAAATTTAATCAGATGCGTCGAGAGATTGATTATCCTCCTTTATTCGAATTATTCAAAAAGGAGTTGCCTCGTTTTGAAAAATGGATGAAGCAACAAGGGATTACCAAAGAGATCATGTTTGAACATGGTTTGGCAAGATTTTTAATAAGTGATGTTATTCTTTATCTATGCAAGCAACACGGTAAGGTTTATTTATGGGATGACGGGGTTATGGATTTCGAGGAAAAGAAAAAAAGTGCATGGATAGAAGATTTTATTGTGTTAACCCCTTACTTCCTCTGGTTAAGGGGTGAAGTCGGTGATGACGAGTGCAATGTGGCGAGAAATAAATTTTCTATTAATGCATTTATGAAGGGGCACCATTATTTTATGGGTAAAGTTCCTTTGAGAAATTTAGGTGATGGAATTTTAAAAGGTACAAATCTTTCAAGCAAGTTATTAGATTTTGTATCGCTAGATAACCTAAACCTTATACAGCCAATGAATAATAGTCACCTCTACATATATTGTTCCTCTGCTGTTAATCTCATGATAGATGGTAGTGTCGCATTTCTTAAGTTTAAAGAATGTAAGTTATCGGAAATTCAAATAAAGCATAATGGGATAATTTTACAAAATGGAAGTTTTCAAGAATTTTCTTTTAATAGATGTCATATTGATTTGAAACTCAGTTCGGCAAATATCATGCACATGAAAGTTAATGGTTGTAATTTTAATGCGGTTTGTGATTTTGCTCGTTTTGATAGCCAATGTGAGTTCACCTATGATCGAAAAAGGAAGTTTTCATATCAATCAGAAAGTGATTTTTTCGATGTTGTTACAAAGTTGTTTAGTAATGCAAATGATTATTCAAAAGCAGGTGAGTATTACTATAAGAAAAGAAAAGCATTGATGTTAGAGTCGCTTTGTTCATGGCAAAATTTTAGAGATCATACGTTTAGAATGACCAAGAGGCAAAGGTTCAGGTTTAAGGTGAAAATGTTTTTGAAAAGTTTTCCTGATGCATTTAACTATTTTGCTTGGGGTTTTGGGGAGAGGCCATTAAGAGCTCTTGGTACATCTTTATTGATCGTTTGTCTCTCTACTATTGTTTATTACTTTAGTGCGAAGTCCAATACTCAAACATTTGTTGAGGCACTTTATTTTAGTATTGTTACATTTACCACGCTAGGCTTTGGTGATATTACTCAAGAAAGCGATTTTTTGCGCTTATTTTCAGCGGTTGAATCATTTTCCGGGTTGGTTCTTATGGGGTTATTTCTTGCTGGTTATGCCTCTAAGACCAAACGATATTAGTTTTTATATAATAATTTGTTGAGCAGAAACAGTCTCTGTCATCATTGAACACCCTGCAGCAGTAGTTGTTCTATTCATCATACAGCTCCATTGAATTGCCGTCGTCATCCACTGGCGGCATCCTTTCCCCATGAATAATCTAAATTCTCTGCAGGAAATCGCACGCGCGATCCGCAACCTTATCCGCACCGGCATCGTGACCGACGTCGACCACGACGAGGGGCTTTGTCGTGTCCAGACCGGCGGCATGGAAACCACCTGGCTGAACTGGCTAACCTGCCGCGCCGGTCGCTCGCGCGTATGGTGGGCTCCATCCGTTGGCGAGCAGGTGCTTTTGCTGGCGATCGGCGGCGAGCTCGATACGGCGTTTGTGCTGCCCGGCATTTTCTCGGATGACCATCCCGCGCCGTCTACCTCCCCTGATGCGCTTCATGTTTCCTTTCCTGACGGGGCGGTTATTGAGTACGAGCCCGAAAACGGCGCGCTCACCGTGTCAGGCATCAAAACCGCAGACGTCACCGCGTCTGAGTCCATTACGGCCACCGTGCCGGTGTTGCTGGTTAAAGCGTCGAGCCACATCACGCTCGATACGCCGGAGGTGGTGTGCACCAACAAGCTGACAACCGGCACGCTCGAAGTGAAGAACGGCGGGAAGATGAGCGGGGACATCGAGCACACCGGCGGGACACTGAAATCAAACGGCGTGCAGGTGGATAACCACGCGCACGGCAACGTACAGAGCGGCGGAAGCTGGACTAAGGGGACGCAATGACGGTGCGTTATCTGGGAATGAACAGCCAGACCGGCCTCAGTATCTCTGAGGTTGAGCATATCCGGCAAAGCGTACGCGACATTCTGGTCACGCCGGTTGGCTCGCGCGTCATGCGCCGTGAATACGGCTCGCTCCTGTCGCAGATGATTGACCAGCCGCAGACCCCGGCGCTGCGCCTGCAGATTATGGCCGCGTGCTATTCCGCGATCCAGAAGTGGGAGCCCCGCGTAAATCTCTCGACCATCACCTTTGAACGGTCGGAGATCCGCGCTGATAAAAAAAGGGACGTTCACGGTCGACGAAATCGAGCACAGGGGCGCACCTGATACGCTGACCATCCGGGGGCGAAGCGCCGATTTTCGCGGGACGCTGAACTCGCGCCGGGAACAGTCTTGGCATGACACCACGCTCGGGCAAATTGTGGAGACGATTGCGGCACGCAATAAGCTGACGGCCAGCGTGGCCGACACGCTGAAAGCCGTCGCCGTGCCTCACATTGACCAGTCGCAGGAATCGGACGCGGTGTTTCTGTCCCGCCTGGCTGAACGGAACGGGGCGTCGGTTTCGGTAAAAGCGGGGAAACTGTTATTCCTGAAAGCGGGGAGCGGTAAAACTGCCAGCGGTAAGCCCATTCCGCAGATGACGCTTGAGCGCGGCGACGGCGATCGTCATCAGTTTGCCATTGCTGACCGGGAAGCCTACACCGGCGTGACGGCAAAATGGCTGCACACCAAAGACCCCAAGCCGCAAAAGCAAAAGGTGAAGCTCAAACGTAAGCCCAAAGAGAAGCACCTCCGCGCACTGCAGCACCCGAAAGCGACCAAAGCCCCGGGAAAGGCCAAAGCCAAAAAAGAGCAGGAAGCGCGCGAGGGTGAGTATATGGCCGGTGAGGCTGACAACGTGCTGGAACTGACGACCATCTACGCGACTAAGGCGCAGGCCATGCGCGCCGCGCAGGCGAAGTGGGACAAACTGCAGCGCGGCGTTGCGGAGTTTTCAATCTTGCTGGCGATTGGCCGGGCAGATTTATTTCCTGAAACGCCCATCGCGGTGAAAGGGTTTAAGCGCGTCATAGACGATCAGGCGTGGATAATCAGCCGGGTGGTGCATAACCTCAACAGCAACGGCTACACGACGGGCTTAGAGCTTGAGGTTAGGGTTTTGGATGTGGAGTATGAAAGCGAAGAATTAACGCAGTGACTTACTTTTAACTATTTGTTATATAGGGATAAAGTGAGTAAAATTAACTCATCGGAAATTAAATGAGGTGCTCGCTATGTTTCACTGTCCAAAATGCCATTTCGCCGCTCACGCCCGCACAAGCCGCTACTTTACTGATACGACCAAAGAGCGGTATCACCAGTGCACAAACATCAACTGCAGCTGTACATTTGTCACCACTGAGACGGTGGAGCGTTTTATCGTTTCGCCGGGTGAGGTAGTGCCAGCGCCGCCGCATCCGACTACTTCGGGTCAGCAACAAATCCATTGGATGTGACCGATGAAAGAACCCCGAATGCGGGGCTTTTTCATTTGGAATTTACTCTTGTTATCTAAGCTAATGTAACGAACAATAAAGATATTGCCACTGAAGAGACTTTATCTTTCAGTTTTTTTGTTTGGAGTTTAAATCATTTTTCTTTATTTGCTCAAAAGGAATAAGAGGCAAATCAACATCAACAAGACCTGCTGATAAACCAATTTCTTTTCGATAATTTTCTATATCATGAGGTTCAAACCCGTCGTACAAGAATTTTCCCCAACGCAACCAATCACCAAACAGTTGAGAGTAAGGTTCAGGGTCGAAGTACTCTGTACCGTCCGTAGATAATTCACATGGATGATCAACATACCCCATAAAGCGAGGAGGCAAAATCGGTACTATATCGACTGGTCGCCGAGTTTGAACTGGTGGGAGCTGTTCGCGATGGAAATAAGCCGGTAGATCTGCATATCTTGGCGCACCGAAAATATAGGCTGGATGGCTATTAAATCGTAGCAATTCCTGCAGTATAGCTGCCACAGCTCCTCCTAATGAATGTCCACAAATGTATATCTCTTTATTTTGATAATCCAGTGAGTTGAGAGTTTTCTTAATCAGCGGAAATAAGCGTATGGCTTCATAAGCAAAGCCTCCGTGGAATCGAACGATGTGAGCTCTGTTGTACGGTATAAACCAGTGGTCTTCAATTATGCCCATGTCAACAGCGACAGGACTGGCCCGAAAGTTTAATCTCCAGTCATACAGAAATGCAGTACCGCGTACACTAATGAAAAGTTTGTCCTGTACAACTCGTCCTACGGCCACGACACTTCGAGTGGAAACTTCGAATCCAGGCAAATCGAGGGACTGTGTTACTGCACTTAAGTCAATTGTTTCGCCTCCATCCTTTATCCATGAGCGATAACCTTGGCAAGGAATTAATTTGACTCGTTTCTGTGCATCGATTTCCCATTTCGGGATGTGATAGTAAGCGAGTTCTGCAAACATGGAGCATATATATCTTAATGTATTGTTTTTCTTGGTTTCTTCAGTTTTTGGGTCGTCTAAAATTCGAACAAGATTGTAAATATCATTGAGTGCATATTCAGACAATTTATAACTCCTTATGAATTACTAAAGACGTCTGTGTAGTATTCAAAAATATCATGTGAATGATTTTAATATCAAGGGGTTATATGCATAACACTCTTTCCTGAGGAAAAGTTTTATCTGTAATCAGTTTGATATCGTCTTGATGAGCACTTATGCCATTTTCAACGAGTCACAAAGTAATGTTAACTTCTCGGTCAAAGTTGGGGTTTACGACTTGAGTTGTTGGCATTGGCACTCACATTCACTATCTCTTATTGGATTGCCAAAACAAAGCCCCCGTTTTTGAGAGGGCTTCTTGTATCGATGTGGCCAATATGTGGACGTGACCTAAAATAAATCCTTTTATTTCATTGTGTTGAGTCGTTTTAAAAAGCTCCTGAGGGAGCCTTTTTATTATGTTTGACAACACCTCAACTGTTAGTTGTATAGTGCAACTAACCGATGAGGGCACAACATGCACAGCGAAACTCCACTAGTCAGTGTTATTCGACGTTCCTCGCGCCTGATGGTGCGAGAGTTAGGTTTTATGGGGTCTACCCTGGCCTCAACGAATTACTCGCCTTCGGCCGTCCATACTCTGGTCGAAATTGCTCTGCGTAAGGAGATGACGGCGAGTCAGCTGGTGCAACTGCTGGGCCTGGAAAAGTCCAGCGTCAGCCGGATGCTGGCTCGCCTGATTGCCGCGGGCGAACTTGAGGAGGTCATTTCTACTGAGGATGCGAGAGCAAAGAGCCTCAGGCTGACCGCGAAAGGTCACGAGACGGTCAGCAAAATTAATGCCTTCAGCAACGAGCGCGTGGTCACAGCAATAAAGGGTCTTGCTCCAGCGCAGCAGCAGACCATTTCTGAGGGGCTCTCCCTTTATGCCAACGCGCTGCTGGCATGCCGCGAGGCGGGCAACGATATGCAGCCCGACGAGCTGAAGATAGTGCAGGGGTACATCCCCGGCATGATTGGCCGTATTGCGGAGATGCATGGCAGTTATTATTCGCGGGAGCATAACTTTGGTCGCTTCTTCGAGGCCAAAGTGGCTTCAGGACTGGCCGAGTTCAGTGAAAGACTGGAGAAGCCCTGTAACCAGATTTGGCTGGCAGTACTCAACGACAAAATTGTCGGCTCGGTGGCGATCGATGGCGAGGATCTGGCGCCGGGTGAAGCCCATCTTCGCTGGTTTATTCTTGATGATGGCTGTCGGGGACACGGCGTGGGGAAAAAACTGCTGAATGAAGCGATGCGCTTTTGTGACAGCGTTGGTTTTTCTGCCGTGCATCTCTGGACATTCAATAAGCTGAGCGCCGCACGACGTCTGTACGAGTCGTTTGGGTTTACGCTGGTAAAAGAGTGGGAAGGCGACCAGTGGGGGAGCCTGATTACAGAACAGCAGTTTACCCGGCACAGAGACGCGTAATCGCCACCATAAAAAAGGCTCCTTTCGGAGCCGCTTCGGTATCAGAACACTTTTTTGTACGGCCTCACCGTCACTTTTGCATACACACCCGCTGCAACGTACGGGTCTGCATCAGCCCAGGCCTGAGCGGCTTCCTGGGATTCAAATTCAGCAATAACCGTGGAGCCGGCAAAACCGGCAGCACCCGGATCGTTGCTGTCGACTGCGGGCATGGGGCCAGCGGTCAGTAATCGGCCTTCATCCTGGAGCAGCTGCAAACGTGCCAGATGCGCAGGGCGTACAGACTGGCGTTTTTCGAGCGAATCAGCAACATCTTCAGAGTAAATTACGTAAAACACGGCGAAGCTCCTTAACCGGTAAAAGTGTCAGTTACGTTATGTGAAAGGGCAAACGACTGCAATGTAAAATAAAAACAATGTTAATACCCTGATCTGAATGCGCCTTTTTTGGCCTCTCAGGCGCTAAAGTTGCGCCAGAGCATAGTGTCTTATTGAATATGATTGCTATTTGCATTTAAAATCATGGTTCGGTTTTTTAACGTTGATGAATATGACTTCGATGACCCTTGATTTACCTCGCCGCTTTCCCTGGCCGACGCTGCTTTCTGTCGTGATTCACGGTGCCGTTGTGGCGGGTTTGCTGTATACCTCGGTTCATCAGGTTATTGAAATGCCCGCGCCCGCGCAGCCGATTTCCGTGACGATGGTATCGCCAGCGGATCTCGAGCCGCCGCAGGTTGCCCCTCCGCCGCCGCAGCCGGTGGCAGAGCCTGAGCCAGAACCCGAGCCCGTTCCGGAGCCACCGAAGGAAGCCCCGGTAGTGATCCACAAACCTGAACCGAAGCCAAAACCTAAGCCGAAGCCAAAGCCGGTGAAGAAGGTCGAGGAGCGTCCGAAACGCGAGGAACGTCCGGTTGAACCGCGCGCGACCCAGACGGTGGAGAATGCGGCGCCTTCGCGTCCGGTGATGAATAACACCGCAGCCGCGCCTAAGCCGACAATCAGTGCCCCTGCGGGTCCGCGCGCGCTGAGTCGCAACCAGCCTCAGTATCCGGCGCGAGCGCAGGCCTTGCGTATTGAAGGCCGCGTAAGGGTTAAATTTGACGTTACTGCCGATGGCCGCGTGGATAACGTGGAAATCTTGTCCGCTCAGCCTTCTAATATGTTTGAGCGCGAAGTGAAATCGGCGATGCGCAGATGGCGCTATGAGGCCGGGAAACCGGGCAACGGACTGATTGTGAATATAGTTTTCCGCCTGAACGGCGGGGCGCAAATGGAATAAAAAAAGCCTCCTGATGGAGGCTTTTTTTTGCCTGTCAATCAGGCCTGCGGAAGTTGACGAGGTTTGCCCTCGCTGTCCACTGCAACATAAATAAACAGCGCTTCGGTGGCCTTATAACGCTGCCCAATAGGTTCAGAAGAGACTTTCTTAACCCATACTTCGATGTTGATTGAAATAGAGGTGTTGCCGCGTTTGACGCAGCGCGCGTAGCAGCAAACCACATCTCCCACCGCAACCGGGCGCAGGAAGGTCATGCCGTCCACTCGCACCGTCACCACGCGCCCGTGGGCAATCTCTTTTGCCAGAATTGCGCCGCCCATATCCATCTGCGACATCAGCCAGCCGCCAAAAATATCGCCATTGGCATTGGTGTCAGCGGGCATTGCCAGTGTGCGTAAAACCAGTTCGCCCTGCGGGGCGTTAGTTGTTGTCATTGTTTTAACTCGTAACGGAAGACTTCAGGCGGGATGCTACTATGATTTTACAGTGGAGAGAATAGACCAGAACGCCTGTCGTTGACGTTCTGGTCAGTCATTAATCAGTGCTTGTCGTCTTGCGGCATGTGGCGATAGATGTATACGCCGCTTAACAGCGTGAAGATAAGGGTCAGCGCAGTCAGGCCAAAGACCTTGAAGTTGACCCAGATATTCTGCGGCAGCCAGAAAGCAATATAGATGTTAGCGAGACCGCAGAGAATAAAGAAGACCGCCCAGGCGATATTCAGACGGGACCAGACTTCCTGAGGCAGCGTCAGCTCTTTGCCCAGCATGCGTTGGATCAGCGGTTTTTTCATCACCCACTGGCTGATTAATAATGCGCCCGCAAACAGGGCGTAAATCACGGTCACTTTCCACTTGATAAATTCATCGTTATGGAAGAACAGAGTCAGTCCGCCGAATACGGCGACCAGGACGAAGGTGACCAGCGCCATTTTTTCGACTTTACGATAGCGAACCCAGCTGTAGATCAGAACAACTGCCGTTGCAACGATCAGCGCAGTGGTCGCGGCATAAATATCGTACAGCTTATAAAAAGCAAAAAAGACCACGAGCGGTAAAAAATCAAGAAACTGCTTCATTCTGTGATTCCATCTTCTGAGCGGGGCGGGAGGCTGCGATGCCTCCCGCCTCTGGATTACTGACGAATTAACATATACAGGCGGAACAGATAGACCAGCAGTACCGCTGAAATCAGGTTGCTCAGCGTATTCGCCACTACCGCGCCAACGTTCGGCGTTAATACCGCAAAATTCGGTGCAAACAACAGCAGGAGCGTTTTGGCGAGCAGCCAGCCGATCACGGCGGGAGCCACCAGACGCATATTAGCCCATGCCAGTCGGATGCTGCTGCGCATCGCGGTAAAAATACCCATCTTATCCTGCACGACCATCACCGGGGCAAACGAGAGCACGATAGCCAGCAGTACGCCCGGCACCACGACCAGCATTATCCCCATCTGCACCAGCAGGGTGGTCAAAAAGATCAGGATAAACAGCTTAGGTAAGACCGGCGCGCTGGCACCAATCGCCCGTAAGGCGCTGACCCGGTGACCCGCCGATACAAGCTGAATCATCAGCAAAACGCCGCCCGCCAGAACTGCATTACCAATCAGGCCCGAGAAGGTGGACGCGGCAGAAGCGCGCAGCAGAATTTGCTGCTGCTCCGGCGTCATGTTTTGCACCAGCTCAAACAACCCCACGCTACCCGCAAGATGGTCGCCCTGGCTCAGGCTGGCAATCTGTTCTTCACTCGGTGAGAACGCATGACCCAGCACCACCGTGATAAAGGCGCAAAGCAACGCGATCAGTAAAAAGGTAATGAACTGATTGCGGAAAAAGTTTCCCGTGTCACGGTAGACAGACTTCGCCGTGATAGACATGCACTCTCCTTGAGTATTGCAGGTGTTAATTAGCCGGCAATTGTACACCGGATGCACCTGCTGTGGCAGCATCAAGGCTTGTATGGAAAAGCATATCTTTGTAAAGCGGCGGTAATCCAACGCGGGCGCGGGCGCGGTTACAGGCTTCGTTGACCTGCCCATCTTCCCCCGACATGGCAAATTCCCGGCACGGGCTGGGCCGATCCTCATAGATGGAACACCTGGTAGAGACCCCGGGCTCGCCCTGTAGCGCCACGCAGCGGGCCTGCTTTTGGTTTGTGCCGCTCATGCAGCGCAGAAAAGGCGTTAGCGGCTCTGTGAGATGAACCGGAACGGTACCGCCGCCATCGCTGGCTTCGGCCCAGTAGAAAGAGACTCGAAAATACGCACAACAGGCTCCGCACGTCATGCACGGGTTGATATCACTCATGGCACACCTGCTAAAGAAGAACGCATCAAATCAACTTGTGAGAGCGATAAATTATCCAGCCGCCAGAGGAAGAGCAAGAGGGGGAAAAGGGAAAATTTTGTAACCGTGAAATGCCAAAAATTGACATGGAAACAACTTATCACTTTTGGATGCGTAACAAAAAATTAATCCAGATCAATGAATGTTAAGTTACTGGTTTTAATGTGATCTGTAGCAGATCACTTATTACTCATTTGTGAGTATATTCTCATCCGCGATTAAAACCACAACGATGGAGCGGATATGAAAAAATTAGCGGTGGCAGCCCTTGTATTAAGCAGTCTCTCTGGCGGCGCGTATGCGCATGAAGCAGGCGAATTCTTTATTCGTGCCGGTTCGGCTACGGTTCGCCCGACTGAAGGATCGGATAACGTGCTGGGTATGGGCGGTTTTAACGTCAGTAATAACACCCAGTTAGGGTTAACGTTCACCTATATGGCGACGGAAAACGTTGGTGTTGAGCTTCTGGCTGCAACGCCGTTCCGTCATCGCGTAGGTCTGGGCGCAACCGGTGATATCGCTACGGTTCACCATTTACCGCCAACGCTGATGGCGCAATGGTACTTTGGTGATGCCAGCAGCAAGGTGCGTCCTTATATTGGCGCCGGTGTGAACTACACCACTTTCTTCGACGAGAAGTTTAACGATACCGGTAAAGAGGCCGGTCTGACTGACCTCAGCCTGAAAGATTCATGGGGTATGGCGGGGCAGGTCGGTCTGGATTATCTGATTAACCGCGACTGGCTGATTAACGCCTCGGTCTGGTACATGGATATTGATACGGATGTACGCTTCAAAGCGGGCGGTCAGCAGCAAAGTATCAATACTCGCCTGGATCCGTGGGTGTTTATGTTCTCTGCGGGTTATCGTTTCTAATCCCCCGTCAAACTGGCCACAGGGTGGCCAGTTTGCTTTGCTCACTTCAAAACGACGGATAAACCGGCCGCTCATCAAGCTTTACGCAGTGCCTCAGGATATTTTCTCCATCATATAAATAGCTGAAAGCGTCGCTGGACAGGGAATGAAAGAGAATATCGCCGTTGGCAAACGGGATGATTTCGGTATCACCTGCACGTTTATGTCCCGCGCCGGTTTCAAAATGGCCGTGCCATCGTTCCTGGGTATGGTCATAAACGTGCAGAATGACCTCGACAAGTCCTCTTTGCGGACAATTAAGGCGCAGGAAGGTAGAAGAGAAATTCAGGGACAGCGCATGGAAGGGAATCAATAAGGCGAAAACCAGTAAAGCTCGTAAATACATCAAACCGCGAAAACCTCCTTCAAAAGGGAAGTGAGATTTTACTTAAGTCAAAAAACGCGTTTTTGCCGTGGATCAAGATGTCTTATAATTCAATACGATAAAGGCCCCTCGCGAGGCCCTTAGCGATCATTTTTGAATCAAATAGCGAATGGTCGGGCCATCCTGCTGGATATCCAGCACCGTGTAGCCGTGGTTTTTCGCATCCAGCGGAATGTTGTTGATGGATTGCGGACAGTCGCTGACCACTTCCAGAATTTCCCCTCTTTTGAGCTGCGGTAGGGCTTCAAGCGTGGCAAAAGCCGGATAAGGGCAGGGTTCACCGACCATATCCAGACGGTAATCGGGCACGATCTCTTTCATGCAGCATTCTCCTGGGTTTCTGTTTTAACACTCGCGCGACGGAAGAAGCGTTTCTCCTGCGCGACAACCAGTAAAAAAGCGACCAGCAGCAGGGCGTAGGTGACCAGCAGGCCGCCGAGAGGCCCGAAGGTGTTCAACAGGTTTACCTTGTCCCAACTCGTGGCAAGCGCCGGAGACAGATCGTCCCAGAAGTAAGCCAGGATCGTCGAGCCGATAACATTTCCCAGTCCCACCCACCAGTAATGCACCTGACCTTCAACGGCTCGGTACATCCAGCCGGTTTCACACCCGCCAGCCAGCACGATCCCGAAGCCAAACAGCAGGCCGCCAATGACCGCGTTAGGACCGGTCCACATGATTTTCGGTTCGACGCCGAGCTGAACATAGCTGAAGATACCGATGGCGCTGACCGCCATCCCGGCGATAATCGCCTTTGCCATCATCGTCCGGCCGGTGATCCACATATCGCGAAACGCGGAGGTAAAGCAGATCTGCGCGCGTTCAATGAGCAGACCAAAACCCACGCCGAACAGCATCGCCAGGCCGAGTTTGGGCTGATTCATCGCAGTGCAAAGCGCCCAGGCGACCATAGCAAAAAAGATCAGCATACCGAGGCGGAAACGGCGACGCGCCTGGTCTGGCTTCTGGGTTAACGGAGACGCTGCGCTGACTTTTGTCATTTTCACCGGAATGCGGAACAGCGGCAGCAGGGTGAATTTTGCGCCAAAGTAAGAGCCGATGGCCGTGGCGACAGCAAAGAACCAGGCGTGAAGCGAAAACTGAGGAATCCCCGTAAAGAAAGCGGCCAGGTTACAGCCCATCGCCAGACGGGCGCCAAACCCGGCAATGATACCGCCGACCACCGCCTGCATTATGCGAATACGGCTTTTGGGCATCCGCAACTTAACGTTGTTTGCCCACAGCGCCGCCGCGAAACAGCCGCCGAACATGCCGACGATCATCATCCCGTCGATGCGGGTAAGCGGCGTGCCGTCCAGATGAATGAGTTGAAAGTAACCCCACTCTTCGGTATGCACGCCAGCGAGCTGTAGCAATTGACCACCCCAGCGGGTGAACTCGCCGGTCACGGCCCAGAAGGTGCCGGTGATGCCGAAATAGTAGGTAGAGAGAATGCCTGCCGCGATAACGGCCGGAACAGGTGACCAGAACTTAACCAGGTAAGTCTGTTTGAAGGCGTGCCATGACATGAATAAGCCTCTGAACTCAGAAGGTGTAAGTGAATTTAACGGACTGGAATATATATCTTTTTCGTTTGCCTCAAAACCTCTCCAAACCTTTTCTGCAAAATACCGCCTCTTTTTATGACCTCAGTCATTAAACCGTGCTGCGTTTGGATTCTCGGCACGGCTGCGGAATTCAGAGACGCAAGAGCCGTTGATATACCTGATGTTCTGACAGAGACTCTGGCTGGAGTGCGGGTGGATCCTGAATCGGCGTTAACACCAAAAACGCACTCTTATTCAGCTAACCACCTGGCAGATATAAAAACTGCACCTTAAAACGACAGGGCTAAGATAATTCCCGCGATATGAGTCAAATATATACAAAAGGGTTTGCTTGAAAGCTGAGTTTTAACAGTACCGCTGCTCAAAAACGACTTTTATATGTGTCTTTTTTTCAGAATATCCTCATGCTAATTACCTTTGCTAAATTAGAATATTCGCATATGGACTGTTAGTCTTTGATTTTGTTACTTCCGGTTATAAAACGATATCAGACATAGAAGCTGGCAATTCTAAAATTTTTTGTGAATGGACGCCTCCGTTCGTATTATGTACGTCGAAGGCCTGGTGAGGAGAGAGTGATATGGAAGATGTTGTTTATGTTATCGATGATGATGATGATGCATATAGGCTGTTTGTGGTTAAATTGTTAATGGCGAAAGGTTATCAAACTTTTGACTTCAAAAATGCCGAAGAATTTCTCTCCTGCCCCATAGTTGATCATCCCTCATGCTTAATACTTGAAATTAACACGCCAGACACTAACGGTTTCGATGTGATAGATGCCCTGAAGGAACGTGGCTGTACAATACCGATAATTATCCTGACTATGACAAGCTCAATCCCACTCTGCGTACAAGCGATGAAAGCAGGTGTTCGGGACTTTTTGACTAAGCCAGTCGAACCGGAACAATTTATCAATGTCGTGAAAGATGTGCTAATCGAAGCGACTAATAATTTTTTAGAGCAGCAAAGAATATTCGAGCTTTGTAAAAACTATCAGGCATTGACACGGCGCGAGAAGCAGACCTTTGAGTTGGCGATTAACGGCCTGCAAAACAAACAAATTGCGTCTGAACTGGGCATATCAGAAATTACCGTGAAGGTCCACCGACGCAGAGTTATGGATAAAATGCAGGTGCGTACTTTAGCTGATTTGGTCCATGCTGCCGGTACGTTACAAATTGGTAAGTCCCGATGCCCGCCCCGGAAACGTTATTAATAAAGCATAATTGAGGCTGACCTGCCCCCACGATTAGATACAACACTCAGTTAGTAACGTCGGAATCTTCATTCTCAGAATGACCCTTTCTCCAGCCCGCTGCAAATTCAGACG
>NZ_JBLKCZ010000019.1:0-86996 GCF_047530595.1 Enterobacter sp. 01-M-02-SI-ECC
GATTCACGACTTCAAGGCGCTTTTCGAAGGGGTATTTTGGCTTTGACATATCAGGGACTATTCCATTTCATCGTCCAACAAAATGGGTGCAGTACAGGTTAATTTGAAAAAATTACTCGGGGCTTTCTGCTTTTTACCACAGTCAAACAGTGATTCTGCTGGCTGGGGCAAAAGCCTCCAGCACCGAAGCCATTATACCACCCAGCCCCCTTCAAACGAACAGGTCGACCGCCTAAATATTTAATAAGTAAGTATTTCAGGTTTTGCTGCCTCGCAGGCCGTAACAGCGGACGGCTGACGTAATCGCTGACGAAACAGACGGATGCAAATCTCTACACTCAACGCCGCCAGCCCGTCCGGTCCCCCGCTTCTTTCCGGCTGTAATCAGTCAGTCTTCGAACCCGCGATCAGTGACAAACGGTGAGCACGAACACAACTGTGCATTAGGCTATCCGGGTAATGGGCGATTTTCTCCAGTTTCTCATCGAGGCGGGTATACGTCAGTCGCCTGATTTTCGTTAGTTCCTCGTGAAGCCAGCGTTTGATAAAGGGATTGCTGGAAAGCAGCACCAAATCGGAGTCCTCCACTTCATCAAAAAGCCAGACGGGTTTTGCCGGAGTAAGACGATAGAGCCAGGGACGCGAATAGTCCCCCGTCGCAATCAGGAACCAGACAACAATGCCAAGTGCGAGCTCCATGACCAGCATCAGGGTAAACTGAATATCCCGGACGTCAGGCTCTCCGGTAAAGCTCATCAGTCGGTCGCCAGTTGCCACACGCTGGATAATACATACCAGCATCAGCAGAGCAAGCAAAAGCCCCATGAGCAGCCCGCCATTCACCTCAAAAGTAGCTTTCTGGACGCGATCAGGCGGTACCTGTCTACGGTAGCGGCCGACCACTTCGCCGATCAGTTCCCTGATGGCCATGCGTTCTTCATCGACCGTTGTTGCGGTATATCCGGACGGGTCCGATTCAGTTTGGTTCATGTACCCTCTCCTCACTCTGAAAATTAATGGTCACAGACACGCTGATCATACCCGGTGAACGGGAGCTAGTTTGCGGGTTAAGGGCTCGAAAAAAACGGGATTAAAGAGGGAAATGACAGCAGGAAGGTGGGATGCAATGAGCTGTTTTGTTTCCCTACAGTTAAGTGGGGGGGGGAAACTGCCATCACCGGAATACGCTGAGAACGGAACGGGCCAAACCGATAAGATGGACGGGCGCTATTTTGATTCCAATATTCGGGATTTTTCTTCCCGCGTCGCCAAACGGGCACTTCCGGAACGGTCGCGGATGAGTAGCGGCTTATCTTTTTTCCAGCTACTTATCGCCGTTTCCCCGAACCGACGCGGCGCATTGCGGTTCCAGCTGGCGATAACGTGGTTATCGTAAACCTCCTGAATAACGACAGAATGAAGAGTTACTGTCTTAATGGTGGTATTGCCCATTTTGGTTCGGAAGAGTGACCAAACGGTCATCCCCGCCTCCAACTGACTGAGTTTCATCTTTGCTCCGGTGATATCGGGGAAGTCGACGTGGTGACGTATTTAATCATAATCACTCACAGCGGATAATGCCGCCAGGTAACAGGGTACTGTCAGCCCAGGCATGAGCAGTCCTTACGGCTATCGTGATTCGGCCAGTGTGCGGGTAATAGTCGCACGCTGACGCTGACGCTCAGCCTTACGCTGGCTGCGGCGGTAAAGCGGTTTCGCAGCAGCATAACGGCAATCCTCCGGGTAGTACCAGCAGCAGCCACAGGGCTCAGGCTGCGGTTTTCCGGCAAGTCCAAATGGTTTCATAATGTCACCTTTAAATGGAAATATTGTTCAGTTCCCGGCCTTCAGACACGGGTTCATTAATGAAGCGGCGTTGCATAAACAGGTACAGATAACCCTCTGTCGAGAACATACAAAGATTCTCAGTAATACAGGCATCGAGATATTCTGTGTCGCTCTGGAGTCGTTTAATGACGCTCATCTGGTTAGCCGCCGACTGAATCAGCGGATAGCCATTAACAGCACGATGAATACCTGAGCGGAATAACGAACGAGCCTTTCCAATCTTTTCCCGGGCAGCGGTCATTTCCATCTCGATAACCGACTGTCGCGCAAGATTAATAGCATCGCCGGATAATTCCGCAAAGCTGACCAGAGACTTATTCATCTAAAACTCCTTTCAGAAATGTGAACTCATTATATCAATACGGCCTCTGGCCCAAATAACCCGTGGTGAAATATTTTGACGAATATCTGAAAAGTGAAAATGGCAACCGGGAAAAGGACGGGTTTTATTTTAAGTGTGCCGATGACGTCTGACAGGGGAATTAAATTTGACGGTCTTTGATTTAAAAAAAGGTAGAAGGAGGTCACCTGGACACCTCCTTCTCCGGCGCTCAGTTTGAGAATACGTTAACGCTGTAGCGTCTACCGAGCACCTCGGCAGTGGTATCCACAATTTTCTGAATATCATCGGTAATCGCGGGTTTACTGAATGCGACAGTATGCAGTTCGCCAGCTTGTTCCGCCGTCGCGCCATCATGAAAGCGGCTGGCATCGTACAGCTGGACCCGGAGCGTCCGGGTGTGATCAACATGGGGCAATGTTCTTCTCCTGTTCAGCCAGTCGCCATAAGCGTTAATAATCACTTTCTTCCGGTTGCGGCTGAGTGACAAACTGGTACTTTACTCCATTAGGGACACCAACGGCTTTTGCTACGGATTCACACAGCAGCGACAGGTCATTCAGCGTCATCGGATATTCGATGTCGACTGAATATAGGGCCCCGGCATTCTCGGCGTCTTCGATGTTTTTAAACTGGGCGCTGAAAATGGCGACGGTAGAAATTTCAATGTTGTGCATGAGTCAGTCCTTATGAAAAAAAAGCCACCGAAAGGTGGCTGAGTAAAAGTTACTGCGCCTGGCTGGCCTTGTCCGCATTTTTGGTGTAACCAACTCGGGCAATGACGACGGCAATTGCAAGGAGAGCAGCGAGACCGCCGTAGAATACAGATCGGGAAACATCGGCGAACATATCGCTCAAGTTATCAACGCCGAGGAGAAATACACAGATAATGACGATAAAGCGAACTGGTTTGCTATAAAACAATTTCATCAGTAGCTATCCTTCTGGGGTGAAATGACAACAGCATTACACCACATCAGATACCGTTTTTTTTTCGCTAACGGGCCTATTTTGACCAGAAAAAAATAGCGCCTCAGGGTTGGCAATGGCGAGGTTCTTTTCGAGGTACCTGTGGTCATCCCGTCCTGATATCAGAGAGAAAAACGGTTCCAATTGAAAAATTTAGTCGCGTTCGATGGACCTCAGGAGATCACTCCCAGTGGCGCTCAGCTTGACCTGATAATAACTTCCCGGTAAAGGCCGCTGGGACGGATTGGCCAGCTCAACCAACCCAAGCCGAAAGAGGACCGGGGTGCTACGGCATCGCACATCATCCGATGCCCCCCTATACATCCGGCATTCCCGGGCCCGACGAAATTCACCGCAGATCTCATACTGCGTTCCGCTTGCCAGACGATGCAACACATAGATTTGGGCCTGTGTAAGCGGGGAAATAGGTCGCTTTGTGTCAGCCATAATACTCCTTTTAAGGTGGGTCTGTTCGGCTGGCTGAAAGATCAGGGACAGACCATGTTAGACCGATACAGCCTGTGACTCGTTTATCCATTCACCAGCGTTATTTTTGTAGGGGATACTTTGAGACTAAAAGCCTTAAGTTTCTTTTCGATTGCGAGTTCAAACCACTCAAGCGGTACTGTAACTGTACTATCATCTCCTCCCATAATCTGATCAGACTCATAATTCCAATCTTCATCAAGCGACGGATTCATTCCACGGGCATAGATAGCTGTATCTCGGGAGACAGGACTTCCATCCAGAGAAGCATTGGTAATCAGACAGACGCCATGGCCTTTTACCAGAGTAATCTGAGGGGTCAGACGGGTCTGAACCATATGCTTTGGCGATGGCCAGAAAACTTCCCCTGCCAGGCAAGCTTCTTTTTCCGTCTTACCAGCTTCGTTAAGAGGCACCCCCCCCGGATAATTTGTTGGCTCAAAAAGCTGATCAACGGTTGCAAGGAATTGATCCGCTGACTGGATTTCTTTAAGCAGTTTTTTTACCCCTGAAATCTCGAATGTTAATCTGCTCATCTGATTATTCTCCGCAATCCGGCGCTAGCATCAAATGCTTGGTTGCCAAGAGCAGCTCTTTGACGTCAGCAGGAGAAACCTCCCCATTGCCTTCGACAGCGTCCTGTAAACGCTGACGCGTCGCCTGAATCGTATCAGACGACAGAGATGCAAGTTTGCTCAATACCGCGTTAGCTTTTTCCACTGCGGGATACAGGGCTTCTGAGGTGGTATTGTCTACATCATTATCGAAGACCAGCTCAGACTCCATATTAATATTGTCTTCAAGCCAGCTAGAAAGAATATCAAGAAAAGACATGACTTTATTAATCTGCATTTTTTTGCCCTCGGTTGGTGTAAACCCAATATAACAAACCGACTCTCCCGGCTAATAACCCAAAGAGCAAAAAAAAAAAATAGATAAATTAGATAGGACAGAATTTAGTTTAAAAAGGTGTAAAGACAGACCCGCTATAAATAAACTCAGCACTGAAGGAAAAAACCTTCCATATCGGAAGGCTTATGGTGCATCAGGTAAAAAATACTGCTGCTTCTGGAACGCGACGAACGTCGCGAAAACAGCTATCAACACTGCCATGAAGTAAACCAGGTATGAGCCGGATTGCCAGATATTTACGCCGAAAAAAGAAAGTAACTTTCCGTCCGGGATAATAGAAAAAGCCAGGTTCCATAATCCGGTCAGTACAACCTGAGCGATAATCATTTTTCCCAGCGCACCCAGTTCCTGAGTTGCATACATTGCAGCCATTACAAATGTCAGAACTACCACAAGGAGAGCAGACAAAGCCACAACCGAAATGCTCAGTCCGACGGACGTAAATATAATGGCTTCTTTAAAAGCCAGACCTGTAAACCCCCAGATCAGAATGACTAAAATGAAAAACAACAGGATAAATTTCATTAAAATTGCGTCCCTCTTTCAGTGGTAGAATCTGGCTACGATGTCAAAGGCCAGCCTACCACTCGCAGAATGTATAACATGAGGTTAAATACAAATCCGTTCACAGGCCCGTTTCAGTGTTTCTTTGGTATGACATTGTGTGGCCTGATTTAACTGTGTCCGGATATGCTGCTCATCATGGCCGTCAGCAACAAAGAGTTTGATTTTACTTTCAAGACGGCTCATTGCTTCGTACAATTTTGCTTCTTTATTGTTCTTCATGAAGCGAAGAACGTAATCCGCAATAATATGCACAGGCGGTGTTTTTATTTCACGGGAGCGATTGCTGGTCATGATTCTTTCCAATTTTTTGTATTGAAAATACCGTTATACGGTGCCACCACATTTAAGCCAACCTTTTCCGGTTGTATAAGAAATGCGACCGTCCTTAATTAGCGATTGCAAACGGCGGTCAAGAATCCGCAATGGTTGCGGATTGCTTTCCCTAGCGGCAATCCTGTGACACTCTGCTTTGATTTCTCCGGCAAATAATGTCGCGAACGGCTTAGGAACCGGGGTTAGAACTTCGATGAGTGCCTTGTCCAGCGCCAGATATTCATCCATGTTTATGTCCTTACACATAATAAACTAACTATGATTTAACTAATTATACCGAATCGGGGTACGAACCGAATAACCTACAGGTTGGAAAATCAACTTCCCCGGTATATCCATTGAGAGTCTGTCAGCCTGTGCAACGACATCAGGCTGATCGCCACTCACCCGCTAATAACAATGGCCTGCTCCGGTTGTGGCTGGCGATCCCCCCGCAGTGCCTCAGACTCCCTGAGACGGGCTGATGGCATCGTCATTGCCTTAAACCCCTCTTCCCGCGTACGCACCAGCATCCCCCACGAATAGGTTTCACAGACATCGTTCTCTAAATTGGGTTCGGTCGACAGCAGGGACTCCATCTTCGGTTCGATGTGTACCGGCGCAATGTTTTTATAGACAGGGTGAACACGATACTCTTCAGACGCCTGTGCCCGGTAGCTCCCTTGCGCCAGCAGCACGTCATGGGAAACCAGGTCATATTCCGTATCTTCGACAAAGGTCTTCAGGGTGTGCGTTATTTTGCCGTATCCTTCAATATTCCAGACGGAGACCATCGTAAACTCTTCTAACGCTCGGGGAATTTTGACCAGAAATCCATTCAATGCCTTGCGACCCTTCAGCATACCCACCAGGTATTGCTTGTTCGGATAAGGGCGCATCGCAACCAGGTCATTTCCTGTCAGGTGAAGCGACAGTTCCGTGACGCTCACGGAATCCAGCGTGCAGAGATTTCCCATCGGATGCAGGATTTTAGGTACCAGGTGTAAAAACATCGTCATTATCCTCGTTTATTATGGTTTCAATTATTTCGGTGTCGCTTGATACATTTCGAACCAGAAGACAATCGGCTTCTCCGTGACTTCAATTAATCCAAATCGCTCTGCGGTCCTGAAGTTGACGCTGTATGCCCTGGCGCGTTCTACCTGGCGGCTTATTTCTTTCCGCATTCCTTCAACACTCAATGCACCTTTAAAGAGATTGCAGGGGGCGCAAGCCGGAAAAAGATTTTCGATTGCATGCAGTTCAGGATGCATGACCTTACCGGTACTTCGAGCCTGGTGTGTCACTCGACTTCCAGCGGGGGCTCTGACCATTTCAAAATCCCGCCTCACCGGTTCAACATGATCGGCATGCCAGCCTTTTTCCGGCAGAGTACAGCCGCAATAGGCACACCGACCACCAAATTTCAAACGCAGTTCGGCTCGTTGCTCTTTGGATATTTTATTTTTGGGCTTTGAAAATCGCCCATCATCAGATTTAACCTTCGGGAGGAGTTCTGAAAAATTGGGTAATTCGATTACTGAGCCTTTGTTATTTAGAACTTTCACCGGACCTCCCAACCATATTAAGACGGTTTTTTATTAAATTTCCTGAATTAGTTTTCGGATTTTAATCAGGTGTGGTCGGCTTAATTTACATAGCTGTTCGGTCGCGGCATCCAGAGTGGGGAATACATGGGCCTCATTAATATCCACTGTCCAGTATTTCGCCTTCCCTTCCCCCAGATCAGATTCAAAATAATTTCGCTTTACTCCGACCTGCTTTGGTCTTCCATTTATCCTGATAATCTCGTGCCGCTCATCGAAGATAAAACCATCACCGACTAACGTCAGAAGAACAAAAGGACCTTCGGGTTTTTCCGTACCCAGCGAACTCACCTCATTATTCATGCGACTTCCCCAGCAATGCGCTCAAAATTGATTACCCACACCCACGGGTTGGCCTGCCAACTGTCTTCTCCATAGGTGTCTTTCCAAAGGCTGCGGAAGCCAAGAAAATGCTTATCGCCAATAACACAACATTCGGTTGGGGCTCCTTCAGCTTTCGCATCCTCTTCGCTGATGCTGTTTAACCGCTCTACTCGCAAATCGGTGATTTCCAGTACTATACGGCTGGCCCAGCGAGGCATATGGATAGAAGGTGTCCACGCACCTTCGAACTTCATATTTTCTGTACGGGGCTTCCAGTCGGCCTCATCAGGGATCGACCACAGCCCATAATCCCCCGAACGCTGTTCACAGCTCGCACGGTAAATGCGGGCTGCTTCAGATCTGTCCATCACAATGTTGTCATTCCAGTCCACCGCGCACGCATCTTCATTCCCGAGCAAGGAAAACGCTTCACGTACAGTAATACGGTCGCCAACTACACCGTACGGACAGGCGCGAAGCGCCGAATTTGGCTGAGTTCCTGTTGGAAGCCACCAGTCATGCGTATGCCCACGATGTCGCGGTGTTTGCGCAGGCCTTACCGACCATTCAGGTGAACTGTACTGAGGCTCTATAATCCGCCGCGTCTGTGTTTTCTGGTTTGCCAGAATTGCCCTGACCATTTCATCTTTAAAAAGCATTCCACGTGTCTTCACTGTGGTTTCTCCTTTCACACATGGTTCACACATTGAGAAGCCTATCCATCTTTATTCGCCCATCCCTGGAAACGACAGTCGTTACACGGTCGCGGGACTCTACATCCCTTCCTGAAAACGTGGTGTACACACCCCGAATTAATCTTCATCCGCTTCCACTACCGGCTCGGTCGTAATTTCATATTTCACGCAACCAGGTGCATCCAACGCTTTCGCGACAGACTCACACAGCAATGACAAATCATTCAGGGTCATCGGATATTCAACTTCCAGGCTGTAAAGTGCATTGGCGCTGGAGGCAGTGGCCTTGTCAGCGTGGCAGGCATTAAAAATGAAAACGGTATTTTTTTCTTGAATAGTCATAGTGCAATCCTCTGGATAATTAGCCCTGTTTTCAGGACGGTTTTCGATTAAAATTATCTATTCTTTTTTATTACTTACTGAAATCTGTTGAACAGGTTCTGACTGATCATTTTCTCCGACCGGTGTTTTGTCGACAAATGACCATTCTTGTTTGGGTTCTTTATATAAAGCACTAGCCTCAGTATTCATCCATGATTCAAAAGCAACATAAGTCATGCCTTCCTCACTAACGCGGGCCTTAAAAACCTCCCAAGCTTGCAGATCAAGCGGCTGGTACTCTTTCAGCGACTGGTCAAGCCATCCCTTCCAGATTTCCTTACGATGTTTAAAATGAGGTATAGCCAGGTATGCATAACTACCCGCAACACAAATTAAATACAGGAAGCCGCTCCATAGAGAGGAATTGAAAAAAATCTGACTAGGGAAAATACATGCCACTATGGCAATAATTAATAGCAGGTGTTCCTTACCAGTGGGCTTATTAAATTCCCAGTTGATTGAAATGCCCCTTATCTTCCTTAAGTTCCTTTTTTTATCCTCTTTATCGGTCATATATCAGTCCCTAATAGTTTTAAAATGGATGTTGTTAGTCTGATGAAAAAAGTTACTTTTCAAACCCGCACCGTAACGGACTTCACCCCTGCGAGCATTACACCACACACATTTCATCTATTTTTCCGTTAACGGGGCTATTTTCACGCTTTTTTAGGTCTGTCTGATTGTGCTAATTGCCTCACGCCAGCAGGCGGACCAGACGATTCAGCAGAGGCCTTAACAGTGCCGCAGTACTCTCCCGGCAATCATCCACATGCCGGAATCCCGTCTTTTTCGAAGACTGGGGACCGGACAGCATCCTCAGCGCCCAAATAACCTCCCGTAAGGTTTCGTCGTACTCCTGGGAAATACACCTGGCTAACGTCGTCAGAAAGCGTTTTCTGACAGCCCGGTAATACAACCGTTCCTCCGGTTGCATTGATTGAGGCTTAATCCGCAGGTTACAGAGAGTCAGTACAGCGTCGAGCAGACCGGCTTTCAGTTCGTCACCCGTCCGGGCCAGATGTTGCTGGCGTTCGTTCTCCAGTTGCGTCGTGATCCATGCCCCAAGAGGCGTTCGGTTGTGGGTGTGCAGCGCCACACAGGCCGCAACACAGCACCAGAAGCGCAGTTTCTGCCGCTGCCCCCGCAGTTTACGGGCAACGAGCAGGCGGTAATCGCAGTCGGTCAGGATCTTGAAACGGTGGCTGACGAGCAGGGACGGCAGCGGCGTCTGGTCGTTAATGCCAAGACGTGAAAAGGCCTGCCCGCGTTGAGCGAGGCGGTGGTACACCGCACCTTTCCCCCGGGAAATTCGGACGGCGCCGTATCTAAGCAGGTACTGTGCCGCCGCCACGGGGGTAAACTCACCGTCAGACACACGCTGGCGTAATCCGTCATATTCATGCCAGATAATCCAGGACGCAGTGTCTTCATCGACCGTCAGCTCATCCTCTTCTTCGAATGCAACGATGTTCAGGCTTTCCCCGCTGCTCAGCAGGCTGCGGGAAGCACGGTCATCCTCCCGACCGTCAAAATAGGCCATTTCGGCAGACGGATCAGACAGCCCGTCAAATGACGTCCCGATACGGCCTTCCGGCAACTTCATCCAGCGTGGTGCTGGCATCGGCGTGCGGGGTACGGGTTGCATAGCTGGCTCATCGTCGAGCAGATCCAGTGCCCCCCCTTCCCACACCTGGCGGTAAAGTTCGATGGCGCGAAATGGTCGCGGGTTAAAGCAATGCAGTGACCAGAGAAAGTCGATATGCAGCACGTTGGCTTCCTGCACCAGTCGAAACTGCGGCTCCGCCATGCGGCGGTTATGCGCCGTATCTTCGACCTCGCCAGAAAGTAACTTTTCCCGCACCGCTGCGGCCCGCTGGGCCTCCACGTAATCGAGGCTGCAACAGATATGGAACAGTCGTTCGGTCAGGGACGACGAGAAAACATTGGGCTGAAGACGCACATACCCGCCCTCAAACACTTTGCGGCCGATATAATCCCGAAGGCTCCAGTCGTACTGGATTTTGGTCAGGAAACGCTGAAGGCGGTTTAGACCAGCCTGGTAGCCGTACTTCTCAGGATCAGTGCGGAGTAAGGTTTCCATCGAGTGGTCAATGCCGACGGCGCAGCATAGCGAGCATCCATAGCGAGCGCCGCAGGCAGAAGACCGGGCCGTGTATTTCTCCGGCGTCCAGATACATTCCCCGGTCGCGTCTTTGTAAAGCGTGGCGAGGCTGAAGTTGTCCGGCAAAAAGCTTGGCAGCGGAAATCGCGCCAGCGAACCACAGGCCATCAGAAATGACCAGATATCCTGTGTCCGCCACTCTTTCACCGGGTACAGTTCGCCGCCGAGCTCCGTGAGCGAGACGCTGTCCGACTGCCCGCCCATTCTGAGGATGTTGCCTGCCCGACGGGCGCTCTCATCATCGCGGGAACCCAGCATCAGGCACACTTTGTTGCGGACGGAAGCTGGTGCATTTTTTAAATAACGGGCTTTGGCCTGGCGCAGTGGAGAGCGTTTGAGATCTGTAGAGCATTGACGCGTATTGGAATTTGTCCAGGTCGGAAGTCCGCGCCCGGTCAGAATGCGTCCGACCCAGCTCTGGGTCATGGACGGGTGGGCCACCAGGACGGTCACGGGCAGTTGCTGTTCGGCAATAAAGGCTCGGAGCTGGCTGAGAACCTGCGTGGACTGATGATGCATCTCAGGGTTTTCAATCAGGGTGTTGGAGATCTGAATGAAGTGGTGCTGGCTGACGTTCGACCCGTTCCGTACGGCACGGATCAGGGCCATGAGGAACAGGTGCAGTAGCGAGTGGGAGTCTTTCCCGCCGCTGTAGCCGACGCACATGGTCCAGCCTTCGGTAATCGCATGATAAATGGCACTGGTTGCCGTCGTCACGCGCGATGCGAGACTGACCGGCTCACCGGCATCGGTATAATTCAGATCCGCATCGGTCTTCAGTGTTTGCCAGACATCGCCCCATTTATCCTGCGTCAGAATGGCAGCGTTAGCCGCCTCAGAAAATTGAATTTCTGAGGGTAATTCAAGGAATGTTTCTTTTATTTCGATATACATATTATTTCCTGAATTTTGGCTTTCGCTGCATTATCGCGTTATTTATTAAACCCATCTAATATCTTCAGTGCAATATGTGAAGATAAATTTAGTTAAATTGGAATTATGCCAATTTAACTAAATAGCACTGAATAAATAGAATTACGCGGCAATAAATATATTATCTTTACCACGCTCTCACGAATACTGCTGGGTAATTAAAACCGTCGTATTTGATTCCAGCTCTGCCAACGGAATTCTGGGGGTATTGAGCATCATGTCATCACCGCAATGGCGGGGTACAGCCGTCAGTTGAAATGATTCTTTCATGACCCGGATGGAAGTTGTTTCCGTGCGAGAGGACGGCATGACGTCCCGGAGCATGGTTTCCTGCCCGTTACTGTCACTTTCAATAAATGCAGCCTTCGCCATGAGTTCCTCAATGTCCTCTTCCGATGTTTCGGACCAGAGGCAGTCATAGAAGAAAAACTCTGCAACGTACAAATCATTCTCTTTCACGTATGCCGCCAGTTCACGGATACGCTGAGCCAGCGATGTATCAATGGAAAAGAAGACGCTTTGCGGGACTTCACTCGCAAATTCATTGATGCAGCTAGCGGACGCAATCAAAAGTTTATTGAACATTTCAGCTCTCCATGCCACCGGCTGTCCCGGTGGCAATCTAGGGTTATCAGGCAGTCACGGGGCACAATACGTCCAGCGAAGGCAGCAATTTGCTCAGGCTGTCGTACACGACGGGCGTCAGTTCGGTGACGCTGTGAAGCGCCATGCTGGTGTTGTCTTCTTCGCTGAGAATGATGACTCCATCCTCATCAGGATCGTCAGAAGTACTCTCGTCCGAGGCCAGGCGGTGGCGTGCAACGTCATAAGGCGATTCAGACGCTTTGCAGCTCATCAGATAGCATTCTGTGTATGTGTTTTCGTGGTTATACTGGTTCACTTTCACCAACGCATACTGAACACCGGCATCATGGGCTTCGTTCATCAGGCGGGAAAAATTAAAGCCTTCCTCATAGTGGTGTGTATCTTTAGTCACCACGATTGTCGCACCGCCGAACTCGTTTTCGCGTGGTCGGTCGCAGACGAAAGCGGCATTGATTGTGACCATTTCAGGCAGGTTAAACACCGACAACACGGCAGTTGTTACCGCGATTGCGTGGTCGAGGTTAATGCTTTCATCATGGCTGATTGCCAGACCGCTACCGGTGATTTCCGCTTTGAGTTCCAGCTCGTAATTGTCTTCTGGTGACTCCGGCTGACCAAAAGTCGGCTCAAACGGATCGCACTCCGGGTGGTTCTGAATAATACCCAGGACCAGCAGTTCAGTGAGGGAACACTCTGAAGCAGGTTTAGACAGCAGGTGATCACCTTCCGACACATCCGTGTCCGTAACATACGCAATCGCGTCCAGAGCCATCTGAGCCTGTTCCTGTGAACAGAGAATTGTGAAGGATGCCTGAGTGTAATTATTTGCCATTGCATAACTCCTTATTTAATTAAGTGTGATTGCTGTCTGTGAATAGATAATATCAAAACAGATACCCGCACCTAATAACCCGAAATGAAATATTTTCGAAGTTTTTATAGAGAAGACAGGCGCCATATTTATTAATCCAGCCATTATTTAGAGGGCGGCATTAAGTAATTATGCGGAAAAAATAAAAAACCGCCACAAGGGCGGCATTTATTAAATGGGAAAGATTCAGTTATAAGGTATGTGTCAGGGCGGAAACAATGATCCGGTCTGGTAACAGTGATTGAAGGGACGCCGACGAAATGACAAGTGCCTTTTCAATGTGTGCCTCTCTGTCGGCGATATGTCGCCGGAATGCCGCTTCTGCTTCACCGGAGGAGTCGGCTTCAACCAGCATCACTTCTTCCTCATCATCAAACATCATGCGGCCTGAGATAATATACAGTCGGCTTAAGTCCGGGAGATTTACAGCGTTGCCCTGTTTGTTAATCATCATTTTTCTCCGTCTGCAATTTTTAAATTTGTCAGTTCTGCTACGGGTAAAATACACCATCAGCCCTGTAAACCCGGACAGGTATCAACGTAGCTCATCGGTTTGCCAATCGCGGCGCTTAGGCGAAGGATTTCGCCGATGGAGACGTACCGCAGCATTTCAGAACGCCCGTGTTTCTGGTATTCATCCACCGACATGGTGCGCCAGTCCTTGTGCGGTGTGTTTTTGCACAACTGCCAGTTGTCGACAGTGGTCGGGCGACGCAGGACATACACACCCAGCGAAGGCGTGAGGCCTAAGCCAAATGACTGCTGCACCACAATACGCACTTCAGAGCCGTCGGGGCGTTTCAGTGTCTGAGTAATTTTAGTGATGAGCTGTTCGGATTCCATACTATTAACCTCGACCGTCAGTTGGGTTGCTGTAGGGATATTTTAGCAAAGTCGGTTCACTGGCTAATAAGTACAAAGCGAAATTTTTAAAAATAGAGGAATAAAACAGGAAGAGAACAAATCTGGAAACAGCAAAATCACATTATCCGATTGCAATTCATTTCACATTTGACATATTCGGAATTAAGTACGCAACGAACCTGCATCGTCTGGTATAAAAGTATATTTCAAATATTCAGGTTATTATCTGAAGTAAAATACTCTCTGCCCCGGTTGCAATACCAGACGGAACACAAGACGTTATGAAGAGCCTGTCCCGGTTCAAAAGCTGCGGCTAATTTTTTCTGACCCACTTAACGAGAATGCCAGCCAGAGTCACAGTCAGCATCAATGCCCATACTGAAGAAATAAAGTTAAGCAATGGAATACGCTCAGAATAATCACAGGTACTGGATGGGTCACTGGCAAATTTACAGATAAATTCGGGATCAAGCCCCCAGTAAACGAAAGAAAATAACACAACGAGCGATACACTGATTTTAAAGATTTTTTCGCTTGTCATCATTTATCATCTCAATCCAGGAGGTTATATAAACCTGAAACTATTTCAGCCGTGTGTCGTACTGGTAAGGAATTTTCTGGACGGTTTTCATCAGATCAAAAATCGCCGGATGAGCCGGATTTAAAAGGTAGTTAAACTCCACCGGAGATAATGCACTGGGAATACGCAGGGCAACAGAAGAGCCACTTTCAGCCCAGTTATCGCCATACAGGGCAAGTTCTGCGGGCGCATCTTCACTTGCCCAGCCCGGCGGCAGCAGGTTCAAGTCAAAGGCCTGGATCTGGTCATCCGGGACATCAATGCTCAGCAGCGTGTAAGCGTCCAGAAGCTGCGGGGCATTGATATGCACCAGCGTCTCCAGCATGGTCAGAGAGGCCGTCTCGGACAGATAGACAAGTGCTGTGCCGACACTGTTCCAGCGGCCTCCCGCTTCTTTCGCACCTAATCCCGACCATGCAGTCGTAATATAGCGGGTCTTGGTCATCCGATACAGGATCACGAATAGACTCCGTGTTCAATACGGGTGATCAGGCGCATCACTTCGAGTGCGCCGGTTTCCGAAGAGACAACATCTGCCGGAGTCTTCCAGCTCAAGCCACGGTTTGGCTCGTTCATCCATTTCTGTGCTGCCTCTTTGTCGCCTTCGAACAGCTCTACAGCCCGTTCAATGACGCGAATAATACGCACCAGACGTTCGCTCTGATCCGCAGTGAAACGGGCTTTTACGCTGCGATTGAAGGTGGTGTTCGGAATGCCGGACATTTTGCGCAGTTCCGACGGCGTGATGTTCGCCCATTCAGAAATGGAATGAGCGACTTTACCTTCCAGTCCGTGGCTAATTTTGTCCATCAGCGCAATGCCGTCATTATCCAGACCCACCACCTGCCATAAGCCGTGCGGGTTCATTTTGGATAAATCTGGAGAAAAAACTTTCATAGTCATAACCGACCCTCCCATTTGGTATGTCAATTATACCATATGGGTGACTACTGGCAATATTTTCACCTTTCTCATAACGTCAGTTCGTCACCCGGCTGACTCTGGCATGGGCATTGCCCTGAATGTTCCAGTACAGCCCAGCCGGAAGCTCTGCGGCCCAGGTTGCCCCCCGTTCCGACATTTGTTCGGGCGTTTCCAGCCATCCACGCGGAATAGTACCGGTGGTGTCACCGATAACCCGCGAGACGCAGGCGGCAACGCGGACGCCGCCGGGGACATCACAGCCGGATTCAACGATGTGCATCACTTCCATTAATGCGCCGTACGCTTCAACACGGTCGCCCTTTTGCAGTTCAATGGGGGAAACCTGTTCAGTCAAATTCTTCATGCTCACACTCCCTTCAGTGATTAAAATTGTCGCCGTCGTTTTTAAGGCATCCGGGAGAAGAATCCTGGTGGCCATTACGCCGGTATGTTGCTGAATCATTTTCTGTCAGCGCCGTCGCCGCAGGACATCCCCGCTGGCGTCACTTCCGGCTGCTGGCCAGGCTAAACCGCCCAGCTCATCCCCCTTCCCGCAGTTCATCACGGTAAAGGGCAACCAGGTCATCGAGTATCGGGCTGCTCTGGTATCCCGGCATTTCTGTAAACAGGCTGCGCGAGATCCCGAGCCATTCCATTATTTTGTCCGTTGCATACCAACGTCTGCCGAGCCGCTCAGCGGCAACCGGTACTTTGTGCAGACCGGCAAATGGCTCAACTACCAGATCACCAGGCCTGGTGAGGAACTCGATCAGGAATGCGGCGAGTCGAGTGGGTGACGTTGCACCGTGCAGCGGAAACCCCAGTTCGCGGGCGATGCGATGGCAGAGCCGCGTATCCGGGCAGGCATTGCCAAACATAAGCGTATTTTTGGAGATAGTCCCTTCTGTCTTATTGCCGAAGGCGCCATTTTTAAGCTGGTAAGCGCCATCCCCGTAAAATGTAGTGCGGTTTTCGCCGCCGGACGCCTGCAATTTCTGATGCTGCTCTGAATGAGGCTGGAGAACGCGCATGTTGTTCGAACGAACCTTTTGCGCGTCATTAGTAAACCACAGCACCGGCTCGTAAGACGAACAGAGCTGAACACGCTGTTTACACGCCCAGTGAGTCGGCGACGGGGGTTTCGCTCGGTTCACCCAGTTCAGTCTGTCCATCAGCTCAAGACCCAGCTTATCGCACAGCGCCAGTGTCAGTCTTTCCAGATACAGAGAGCGCGATGGCCTGCCTGGATTAAAGCTGTCCTGCGTCACATTGAGCGCCACGCTGCCCCCCGGCACGAGCTGCTTCACGATAGGCTCAAGAATCCGCAGCAGCCAGTCAATATACGCCTGCTCACCGCGTCCGCCGCCGTGCCCGTAATTTCGGGCATTACGCAGCAGGAACGGGGGCGACGTAAGGCAGAGATGGATTTGCTCATTGATGTTGCTGAAGAACGCGTACGCATTCCCGAAGACCGATGCCCCGAGCGAAGTTGAGAAGCCAACGACGCACAGTTTGTCCCAGGACTCATGCAGCTTCTTGTCATTTTTGAAGGCATAGCGCCAGACGCCCCGCTTTTCCGGGACACGCTCGATCACCCCGGCCTGCCGCAGCGTCTGCTGATACCAGCGAACCTGATGCTTGACGCCGCTGGTTCGCATTTTGTCCGAGCCGAACGCCTTCATTTTCTGTAGTTCTGCATCCGACATCCCCGTTTCGCGTTGTACCTCGCGATACAGCTCTTCGTTCGTTAACGGGGTGTCTGACGCGGCATAGATCCGCGCAATCAAATCGCTGTTAAGGTTGCTCATCAGCCATCCTTGAAAAACGGACCAGGGCGGCTTCACACTGCTCTTTACCCCACGAGTCCTGCCAGTCGCACAGGTGGAGATATTTGCGTTCGAGTGCTTCCATTTCATCGAGATTTGAACTCGATAATCCCGCCCAGACGTCGTGCCAGCACACATCGTAAGTAACGCCTGCCGGTGGGCAGTATTCCAGAGCATCCGCATGGATGATTTCAACACGGGGATCGTGGGCAAAGGCCTCGGCAACTAGGTTAATCACATCCTGCGACTTCTCAATGACAGTCACGTTGTTAACTTCCGGCTTCTGAAGAATGGCGTGCAGCACCATCCCCAGCCCCAGTCCGTTGATCAGGACGTGCCCTGTCGCTCGCTTTATGAACTCCTGACAGAGTTGGATTTCGTATGGCAAATTGGTCATCACCACATTTCTGCCATTTGAAAGGCGGCGATAGTTACCGGGCTGTAAAACCGCGTCGATATCCTCCGTAGCGGCACGGAGGAAAAGGCTAACCGCCTTATCTTTGGAGATTTCGAAGCTGTCCAGTGTCCAGGCACCGGATGTTCCATCTTTAACAGGTAAATTAGAAAAGCAACTCTTCATCAGTCATCCTTAAAATGGATTCAGTTCAACGTAAGTGGGCGCAGGAAGACGGTGAAGCAGGTCACTTCCCTTTCTGCATCAGGGACTCCAGTGACGATTCCAGCGCCGCGAAACGAATCAGGGCAGCTTCACACTGCTCTTTACCCCACGAGTCCTGCCAGTCGCACAGGTGGAGATATTTGCGTTCGAGCGCTTCCATTTCATCAAGATTTGATCTCGAAAAATCTGGCCAGATATCATGCCAGCACACATTGAAGGTAACGCCTGCCGGTGGGCAGTATTTCAGAGCATCCGCAAGGATAATTTCAACGCGGGGATCGTGAGCAAATGCTTTGGAAACCAGGTTCATCACATCCTGAGACTTCTCAATGACGGTCACGTGGGTCACGTCAGGCTTCTGAAGAATGGCGTGCAGCACCATTCCCAGCCCCAGTCCGTTAATCAGGATGCGTCCAGTTGCTCGCTCAATGAAAGCTTCACAGGTACGGATCTCCATCGGCGTATTGGACATCACCACTTCGTTATCACAGGACAAACGCCGGTAGACGCCTGCCGGGATATATTCATCCTGATCCTTTGTATATTCGGCGCGAAGCTTCAGGGTCTGCGCTTTTTCTGGCGTAATCACAAAGGAGTCCAGCGTCCAGTTACCGGATTTCCCGTTTTTCACCGGCAGCTCAGCAAATTTACTTTTCATACTGATAACCTTAATTTCGAATCATTCTGTTGCCGGGAAATTACCACATAACCCTCGGGCTGGGCAGGCAAGATCGCGTTACAACGGACGGCGGCTGACGCAACCGTCCACGGGTTCACAGGTAACGAAGTAGGATCTCCGCATCCTCCGGTGGCAGCTGTTGGCAGCTCTTCACTTGATAGAAGAATTCCCCGCCAAGATCATACACTCCGCCGTCTTCAAAACTCAGTGCTTCGACCTCGTCGCGACACTCATTCAGTAATGCCGTCTGGCTGGCGTTTGCCTCAGTATCGCTGGCGACAAGCTTCACGCTGGAATGCTCATACTCGCCATTCCGGCATACAATTTTGACAATGAAGTTTTTTTCAGGCATCTGCGCCTCCCGGCTGGTTAGGGGTTTATTCAGCGTTGCCCCGGCGTCCGGGGCAAGACTCAATCAACCCTTGATGAAACTCTGGCCGAAAGAAGGATTGGCTTTAAACTGGTGCTCCTTTATGATTTTTTTCATCATCTGAGAGCATTTCTTGATCGATTTGGTGCTGGCATCCGTGACTTCAGCCATCTTGCGGATAAAGCGATTCACCTGATACTGCGCCTCAGCATCTTGGCTGAGGGCTTCACTGTGGATGCGGTCTTCATGCTGCGCAATCAACAGCACATAGCAGCGGAGACCTGTGGCGGTGCTCACGCGCTGGCTGATCGTGATTTCCGCCGAGCGGGTAGACTGGACGACAGAGAGAGAGACTCTCGATAATTCGCCGTCCCGGAAAATAGCCGGAGTAAGACCATTAATATCCTCGCGGGAATAATTCAGAGAGTCCAGAATGGAAAATAAATCACAGGTGGTAAAATCGAATTCCTGAATGCTCATATCGCCTCCGACGCTTCATTATTTGTTGGCATTGCCTGTAGATATATAATACCAGGTTGGGTTCAAAACCTAATAACCCGGAAGAGAATATTTTGAAGAAAATCTCAGGCATCCATGCCGTGAATTAAGCTGGCACTATTCTGAAATAATATCACCAAGGCTGGTGGTAAATTCTCTTTTGACGGATTCAGTAAACGGCACTCGCTCAATATATTTATAATTCGTGGCATAGGTGTTGGTGTCTAAAGTCCGGGAGATCTCATCATCAATCGGGTCTTCAAACATATCAATGCGCACATCGATATGCTGCGTGCCTTCTGCGGTAGGATGTGACAGGCTGCACGACACTTCGATATAGCGATCTTTCTGCTCCGCGACAAACGTCCAGAAACCTGCATTAAAGTCGGTTGATGCACCGTGACGTTTAAATACAACATCAGATACGGAATAACCGACAGCATTAAGAAGGGAAATGAAATTAAGCTGACTGGAAATGATATCTAATTTATTCATGATGTCTCCTGTTGGTATGTGGCAATTATACCAGGACGCGCTCGACGGCTAATAACCTGCGGCAAAATTTTTCCGAATAGTTGATGATGTGATTGATAGCTTTAAAAATTAGGAGGATTGTTTATAAGAAGGAATATAACCAGAGGATTTGAAATTTAATACACCATGCCGACTGACCACGTCTAATTTTTCAAAAGTTACTTTTCCCGGCTGCCCTGATCCCACGTCGCTAAGACCCGGTATACTCAGGCATTCTGCCCGGAAGGCAATTGGCTTCGGTGATCGGGTATTAAAATAGGGCCAGTCTGTTTTTCTGCGAGTTTCGCGCTCTGTTGATGGCGTGAAATCACCTTTTCCGGATGCCCTCCCTGGCTGTCCGGTGCGCTGGCGCTACGCCCAGCGGTATGGGGTAAAATAGGTCTCGTTAACTTCAAGAAATTCGGTCAGGGAATTCATCGCTCTCGTGTCGTATGCAGTCACAATAAAACGGTAACCGTCCACCGTTTCGATGTAACTGATCCCCCGTGGCGTGCTGCTGGCATTCACCACTTCCGCCGTCATCATAAACTGGCCTTGCGGGAATTCCTGTGACAGGTAGATAAATCCGGTGGTTGCTGATGACGGGGTGGCATTCATCAGCACACCGTTAAATTGCTGGCCGTGTCGCGCCGGGATCAATGTGCTGTCCGCCGTCGCCTGATTCAGCAGCTGCCGGATCAGGGTTTCCTCTTTATATGAGCTGTAAGCGCGGACATCGTCTTCAGCCCCGGAGCGTGAGCAAACACCTACATGTGCAAGCCGCCGGTATTCGTTACGCATGTAGGCATGACAGGATGCACCCGCTCGCCCCTGAAGGGTGACACCAAAATCTTCACACAGCATCAGAACCTGGCGCAGATTGTTGTCATATACCGTCGCAGTAAGGGCCAGGTTATAACTGACGAATGTCAGCTCAAAAACCCGTGTATGCATGTCACTAACGTGTGCCTCCATCCGGATCAGCGGCTTTTCAGTCAGCGGATATGGAGTGCCGTTCACGCAGTACGGGGTAACGCCGCTAAAACACTCGCCGATCACGCTTGCAATGACTACGTCGGCGTCAATGACAGCCGGTGCCGGGACATAGATCTGAAACTGTCCTTCCGTGCCAGATTGGGTAAGGACGGGGAACAAACGCGGGGAATTAAGCTGCTCAAGGTCAGCATTGATCAGTTCTGTCCAGCTGGGTTTCCCGGTGGGTGCATCGAGGCGCAGGCCCAGGTTATCGCAGAAGTCGACGATCTGCCGGGAGTGTTCCACCATCACTGCCCCGGAGAGAGTCAGACCGTGCGTCGTCATCTTCAGCTCACTCGTCCGTGTCTGGGTATTCTGGGACCAGGGCTGTAAAGAAAGTGTCGTCCGGCTTAGTGAAGGTATAATTGTTTCATTCAGTGGGTCGATCAGTTGGCAATGCGCATTCAGCCGGGGGACAAGGGCATCAAATATGAAGCTTGCCTGTTGTTTAGTGCTGGTCTGAATATAAAACATCGCATCCGTGCCTGCATCCCTGGATAAAATACCGAAAAGTTTCATTTTTTACCTTAATGGATTAGCGATTTATAATCATGCGCCGACAGGTGAACGTTATGTACGCCATCATTCCACACAAAGAATAACCGATATTTTGAATTAACTCGAATGGAAGAGTACCGGTTTGCGGTCATCCTTAAGCGTTCGTAACGCAAACTACTTGATAACAATTCGCGTTCGTTTTTTACATTATTTAACGTTTTCAGTCTGCATGAAATCGCATTTAACAGATCAGCAGGAATACCTGCTGTGGACTTTCCATTACGGAAAAAGCTTTCCAGCCGTCTGTCTTTAAATGAATGGATCATATCTTCCTCCGTAATGGAATGAGTAAAATTAAATAAGAATTATAAAAGCCTGAAGCTGATTTATTAAATCCCGAGAATTCTGGCTGCGACCGTTAGTTGTTTATCACTTAATGGATATTTCCGTGATAACGTCGATTTCAGACTGTTCAGAAAGCTGTTCTCCCCGTCTTGCTGTGTGATGGCGTCAACCAGTTCCTGATTGCTCTTACACCACAGATTGAACGCGGAAGTCTTTGATTGTACAGCACGCTGACGCACTACTGCCTGAGCTGCTGAAATCTTGCGTGCCGCTTCCGGGTATGTGCGATATAACGCGGAAAGGGTGTAACATGTACGGGTTGTGACCAGGCTATAGCCCGTACCATTACATGCCATGCAGCGGCTCCTATAAAAGTGTTTACGCTCACCACGGCCTTTGCATTTATTGCAAGTGACCCGATAAATATATTCCCCGGTGCCTTTTACTGAATCAATACACTGAATCTTAGCGTTGTCGATTTCAATTCCGCTCTGGTCAAAGTATTTATCCATTTTTGATTCCTCAGGTTTGGTCTGAAGTAATCATGACAGATTGGTCTCGCTGGCTAATAACCTGAATGAAAGATTTTTAAAAATAATTTTGCAGCACTGCTAAAGGCAGTTTATATATGCAGGATTCAATTTTACTGAGAAATATTTTCGGAATTGTCTGTTTACAAATACCAAAAAAAAACCAATGAGGTCTTAATTACATCCTTAATGGGCATGGTTATTTTACATCCTTATGAGTAGCAATGCTTATGTGTTAATTTAAAAACACCATATGCGTCTAAGGAACTTCCTATCCGCCTTCATGAAGCTTTTTTCCGGTTACCAGTAAGGGCCATATGACTGGCAAATATTCCGCTCGCGGTATACCGAAGTTCCGAGAGGATGGCGAAACGGCAGAATGCTACAGTAAAGGAGAAATGTTAGCTATAAAACGGTGGCACAGGGTCGGGATACTCGCGGGCTGAAATGGCAGATTCAGTTTGTCTTCCGGCTGTAGCGTCCCTTCCCCACTCACAAGACCCATCTTAACCGAAGGTGTCGCAGCCTTTCTCCCAGACGCTCGACGATTCCTGGGTTTAAGGTCACGAAACAATGGTCATGCACACCGGCTTTCAACTGGCACAAATGTGATTACGAAACACTCGTTAATGCCCTCCCGGTAAGCCTTTAGAAAAGTTACTTTTCTGAGATTAAAATGGACTATTTTAATTATAGTTTGGATATGAATTTTTAAAAAAATAAATGCCTTCAACTTATTTGGAAAATAAGCCGGAATGTTAGAGTGTTCTCATTCAAAAAAGAGGAGAACCAACCATGCCAAAATGTCTATTACCTGCCGAGCTTGCGGAAATTGTCTGTGGATTACTGGTGCAACCCACATTAATGAATGAATTAAAAACACCGGAGTCGCATAAAGCATTTATGCAGGATATCGCTGAGCTGGTGGCGAAACATTGCGGAGGAGAGATTGACGGTGTGATCATGCCGGTGGATCGCGATGAATCAAGCCAGGCCGATTATCTGACCTCTCCGGATGTAACCCCTTATCTCGTCGTATCTCCCGGCGCGGACATGCACTCCCTCACCGATAATGTCTGGCGTCACCATGCCCGAGATGGCTGGCTTGACCATATCAAAGGCAGCGACGAAGAAAGCCCTGATGAATTGCCGACGCATAAAGAGTGCTCAGTTCGCCGCTACGCCCTCCAGCGGATGCTCCTTCAGACACAAACCAACCATGCTAATCTTCCCTCGCAGGTGGTACGAATGCGTGATTACTGCAACCTCGACGACGAACAGCCCGGGTCTTCAGCAGAGTTTATCGTTACTATGGCGCTCGGCGGTCATGCCCAGCTGGCAGTACAGGATGTGGAATCACGCCTGGTAATGGCCCTGACGTTGTTAATTGAAAATGGTGTTCCCTCGGTCCATGTAAACGCGGGTGACACTGATCCTTCAGTTCTGCACGTCCAGGCTGCTCACGGCGGCATGGTCCTTTCAACTGACTCCCTGAATCATGAATTCGGTATTTCGCCGCCTGACAGGTATACCAACGGTCGCCCTGGCTTATTAGTTAAAGCAGCCTCCTGATTCATTAATTACAAATTTGTCCTTTTTTAATTCCATTGTTCGCTCTTTGTTTAAAGGGCGAATATATTTTTAAAAAACTTCACGCCGGGTTATTAGCCAGCAAACCGAAACTGTTAGAATTAACACATCAGATGAAAGGATGACTATCATGGCTAAATTAATTTCAACTCGTGAACTGGCAACAATTATTACTGCATTACTGGTAAAACCGGAATTATTGGGCGAGCTGGATTCTCCAGAAAAACATCGCGCACTGATGGAGGATCTGGGGCGTGTTGTGGCAGAGCATTGCGGCGGCAATGTCACGGAAATCGCATTGCCGGAAACCGATGGTACGGCAGTTGATGAAGCTTTGCTGGATGGCCAGCCTGTCCGCTATCTGGAAACAAAAGAAAGCTCCCCATATCTCATCGTACACCCTGACGACTCACTACCGTCTCTGACGCATAACGTTTGGATGCACGCTGATCCTGATGGCTGGGAAGAACATTTCGATGGCGAGGACAATCCCCTGATGGAGGAGTTGAGCCAGCAGTTCCGCCAGCAGGTGTATGCGCTTCTGACGCCGGAATCGCAGGCAACGCCTTCAGAGATTATCCGGACGTTACAGGACTGGCAACTGGGTGAAACCCAGCTGCCAGAAGAAGACTGTCAGTCCTATCAGGTGAAGGTGTTGTTAGAAGAGAAAAACATTCAGTGTGAAGTGGTGAATGAATCCGGCACGACTTGTTTCGGCCTCATTTTTGAGATCGATCGGGGTGTACCGACGCTGCACATCGACACGGGCAGTGATTCACTGCTGCATATTCACGCGGCACATGACGGCCTTGTTCTGACACCAGATGCGCCGAACCACGGATTTGAAGATGCTCCAGTAGACCGCTTTTCTTATAACAGCCCGTCCCTGTTGGTGCCAGGGGTGTAACCTGGCAAACAACACAGCGGTATTTTGGCCCCGAGTGAAATAATTCAGGACAGGAGTCAGGCAGATGGGCGATGTTGCCACACTACCACCGAAAATTAACGATGGCGTACTTCGACGCTGGAATGCTCAGCGCGGGCAACGAAATGGCCGAGGCGGAAGGTATAAGCGCCTTCCGTCACAAAGCAACCTAAGTAACTGGGTTGTAAGACGTCTGATTGAAGAAATCATAATGGAGGACCGACGAAGAGCAGCATCAGGTTGAGCAGTATGTTGATCAAGTTACCACTACTGGCGCAGGAGAAGTGGAAGGTATGACCCGCGTCCCGGTAGTTCCCACGATGGAACAGCTAATTGCAGGCCGGAAGCAGATAACTTCGGCCACTGGAAAAATGTCTCGATTAATGAGCCAGCGTCTTGCAGATGTTTACCGTGCAATGGTCGCAACTGCAAAGGGGGAGTGAGATGCGTGAATTACTTGGAAAGACAGGGGCAGAACATCAAGCCTCCGTAATGTATCAAACGTTTGGACACCTCGATGCGAAGCCAGGCGAAAAGCATAAAGGTCACTTCGTTTTTATCAACGGTCAGCACGGCGATCTGTGTGTTGTGCATAGTGAATTTTCATCCTTTGACGAAGGTCCTGGCTATTTCAGTGACCGTGCCGATTTCATCTGGGAATTGGTTAAAGACGGAGGACCCTGCTCTAAGGTCGGCATCTACCGGTTTGACGGCGAATACTCGCTTCCTAAACGCCGGAACGGGAAAAGGTTTTCGGGAAGCGTGACGTGCCTTCAATCATTCTAATTTCGTAGTGCATGAGCACCGACAGGTTATCAGTAAAACGGGGAGCGCCACAGTTCGCGTGCAACCTTCCCTATCCATCAACTCGAATGAGTACATAATAATGACGAACGCTGACGCATCTAACGTTAAGACCAGTCCAGAATTACCAACTCTCGAACGTGTCTATGCTCTGCTCAAGGACAACTATAAACCCGCAAGATTTGCTGATCGGGATGGGGAAATCTGGGGGCATGAGTATTCATGGAATCTGGCAAAATCAAGCCTGCAAGACCTGGAGAAGTACGGGAAATCGTATGTATCGAAGCATTCCGACCGGATGGGCGATGGATTCAGTTTTGGTCCTGACCTGGTCATTATTCGCTGACATGCGCACGGAAGTGAGTAAGATGGCTGGCTGCACCGGAGGACAAGAGTGATGAAGGGTAAAAATATCGTGGCTCGTGTCGTGCGGGAAGCGACCTATAAGTGGGAAACCCGCCACAAGTTAACGCCAGAACAATGCTCTGAAATTAATCAACTGATGCGTCGGCTTTCAGAACACCTTGCCTGCCCCGTTTGCAAAGCAATGTCCTTAAAGCAACTCAGGCACGCAGAATACATTTTGAAATGCGGAACGTGCGGTGAAGAGTTTCTTATCAATAAACGTAAAGAATCGGCTCACGCGAGTTAAGCGCGGTGAATGAGCACAACAGTAAGGTGACAACCATGAAAGAACTGATTTCGGTAGCTCAGGCGGCTCTGGACTATATCGATGCCTTACCCAGCGACATGGTGGCATCACTCCATACGATGCCTGGCTTTGATCGCGATTGGGCAACAGAAGTCATTGCCGATGCTATCGTCGAAAGTAACGAGTCCCGGGAACAGATACAGCAGCAGTCGCAGGCAATTCAGTTGCCCGAGACCTGTTTCTTTGATGGCCCGGGCAACACAACAGAAACGTATTTCCTGGCAGACGATGTCAGAGAGTTACTCCGGTCAGCGGGCGTCCAATTTAGCGAGTGATACGGGTAAAGTTCCCAGGCAGTCCGGTCTCACATCGGTATTACGCCAGACGCTGTCAACATTAATTCGATTCAGGGCATGACAATGGAAAACACAGTAATACCGACGGTAACAGAAAACGAGATGGAAGAGGTGATCACCCGTCACACGGCATACGGGCAGGTATCGGTAAGCCGCACGACAACGACGGGGCAGCGCTTGTATGCCTCCGACCTCATTCATAAAGAGGTGATTACGCTGACCTTCAGTGAATCAGAGCAGGTTGAGCGCGATGGAGTGATCCGTCATCGGCTGGCGGAAGGCAGACGCCGTTCCCCACTTCTGAAAGTCAGTCTGTCTCCGGCTCAGTGGGCCTCAATGATCACATCGTTCGGAATGAGTGACGGCGTGCCGTGTACCATTAACAGTTTGATTCGCGGCGACTATGAGCGCCAGCCGGAGATTGGCTATATTGAGTCGACACGCGAACGTTATGAGCGTCAGATCCGGGAAGCCTCTGAGCGCGAGATGGCGAAAGTGAATGAAAAGCTGAAAGCACTGGCTTTGCTGGTGGCAAAAGGCAAGGCAGGAAAGCGCGAGCTTGAAGAAGTATATCAGTCTCTGTCCGGCGCAATCGCCAACCTGCCGGTTAATCTGGCCTTCAGCACCCAGTTGATGCAGGAATCCATGGACAAAATCGTCTCACACGGCAAGGCCGAACTCGAAGCCTCCGCCATGGGCGTGGCCGCTCGTCTCGGTATGAAAGAAATTAGCCGCTTGGCCTCGTTGGAAGACAAGAAGTAACCGGTACGATCACCCATAAGCATACCTGCTGCACACATAAGCGGCACAAAGCTCAGTGGCCAATTCATAGCGTGTTGACATAAACCGTACACACAAATGTGCTTCGTCGTGGCGGGTGCCTGATATGCGGTTCCCGACGCGGCCCCCTTCTCTCTTTAGCGGTCCACAGGACTCCAGGTAATGCCGGTGGGCTGTATCCAGGACGTTTTCCAGTAGCCGACAGTGGTCGGCGTCATACCCCTTAAGAAGGTGTTCCAGTTCTGCCATGGCGAGTGCGGGTGGTAACCAGGTGACGCCAAGACGCAAAAATTGGAGCTGCATTTGAATTTGATGGCGATCGGGCGTGAGACCCTGCACCCGGGGAGCGCGATAGCAAATTCTCTCCAGTGGAGCGAAATGCGTGATAAACGTTTTCTCAGCAATCTCTGACATTCGACTAAATCAGCCTGTTCCGTTTCTTTCTGGCTACGTTAAGACACCATGAAAAGGCCCCGTATGACGGGGCCGGTTCTGTGGTGTTTATTGGATTTGCGGCAGCTCGATCATGAAGCGGGATTCGCCAACTTTGCCGCTGGTGGCCGGGAAGATCGGGATCAGGATGCCATCCCCTTGACCGAAGTCTATTGTGATGTCTTTCGAATCTCCGGGAATGACAGTCGCCCCATTCATACTGACCGCAAAGGCCGCATCTTTACGAACCACGGCAGCCTGGCGGCTGCAAATTGAAAACCGCCCCGGTTCGTCCTGTTGTTGCCGCACGCCCCGCAGAATATGTATGCTCTGAGGACCTGTTTTATTAAGGACTCATCCCCTTATGTTGACCCGCAAAAGTATCGATACAGTTCTGCTCTCTGTTGGTGCTGAGAAGCTCTCACAACGAGAATGGGACTGGATGAAAATGCTCAAACCCATGGACCCACCACCTGCGATGGTGACGACCTCCATCCTGAAGCGCCGTGGCGATACAGCAGCCCTTACCCTGCTACAGGATACCGGGGTTTAATCCATCCTCATGTTGTCCGGTTTTACTCCCCGCCCTCTGAAACGTCTGTTCACAGCCAACCAGTGCTGGACGTCCTTCCTGGATGCGGGCGGTCTGCGCGATATCGAGGTTGAAGCCGTCACCAAAATGCTGGCCTGCGGCACACGGATACTGGGTGTAAAAGAGTTCGGGTGTGATAACCCGGACTGTCAGCACGTAAAGTACCTGACCAACTCATGCGGCAGCCGTGCCTGCCCGTCCTGCGGAAAGAAGGCCACAGACCTGTGGACAGCAACACAGCTGAATCGTCTTCCTGACTGCGACTGGGTACATCTGGTCTTCACCCTGCCGGACACGCTGTGGCCGGTGTTCGAAAGCAACCGCTGGCTGCTGAATGACGTGTGCCGTCTGGCGGTGGAGAATCTGCTGTATGCCGCCCGAAAACGGGGGCTGGAACCCGGTATCTTCTGCGCCATCCACACGTATGGCCGTCGTCTCAACTGGCATCCGCATGTACATGTGTCTGTAACCTGTGGAGGTCTGAATAAGCATGGTCAGTGGAAAAAGCTGAGCTTCCTGAAAGACGCGATGCGTTCACGGTGGATGTGGAATATGCGGCAGCTGCTTCTGAAAGCGTGGTCAGAGGGGATGGCAATGCCGGAGTCGTTGTCACATATCACGACGGAATCACAGTGGAGAAGCCTGGTGCTGAAATCCGGCGGAAAATACTGGCATGTGTACATGTCGAAGAAGACAGCCGGAGGGCGGAATACGGCACGCTACCTGGGTCGTTATCTGAAGAAGCCACCAATAGCGGCTTCCCGACTGGCTCATTACAACGGAGGGGCAAGCCTGAGCTTCCGTTACCTGGACCACAAAACGGGAGAAACGGCGACGGAAACGCTGACACAGCGTGAGCTGGTCGCGAGGCTGAAACAGCACATCCCGGAGAAGTTTTTTAAGATGGTGAGGTACTTCGGGTTCCTTGCCAACCGTGTGTGTGGAGAGAAGCTGCCGCAGGTGTACCGTGCACTGGGGATGGATAAACCGGAACCAGTGGCGAAAGTGTGCTATGCACAAATGGTGAAACAGTTCCTGAGTCGTGACCCGTTCGAATGCGTGCTGTGTGGCTGCCGGATGGTATACCGCCGGGCCATTGCGGGGCTGAATGTATCAGGGCTGAAGAAAAACGCGCGGGATATCAGTCTACTGAGGTATATGCCGGCCTGACACAGGCTAAGTGTGCCCGGGAATCGGTGAAAGTATAAAAAACAGCCTGTTACGGTATAAAAATCGACCATACAGAGAGGGAAACCACCGGAGTGGTGGGAAAAGCAGAAAGGCTCACGTGGCATAAGGCGTGGACAATGGTATCGACTGGTTTTTCAATTTCCTATACGTCGAGCAGTGGGTTATGACACGCTGGAACAATCAAATCGTCCCAGAAATTGGTGAGATCACCTACAGCCCGACATCTAAGATACTGACTGTTGAAGCTCATCTCAACAGAGATAATGATTGGTTCGACGGATTCAGACTCCTCGGATTCTATCTTACCGATAAGAACTCCAAACAGCGCATGACGCCTGTGGGAGTCGAAAAGTCCAGAAACGCGGGTAACTACACGATTGAGTATGACCTTTCCCGGCAGTCTGAAGGGCAATACAACGTTGAAGTGAATATTCAGGATCGTTTCGGTAACCAGACAAACAAAACCTATGGCGTGATAGCTCTCGATGCCACACCCCCAACGGTTGCTATTACCTTCGAAGGGAAGCCGGTAAAGGATGACACCGTCGTCTATGGTCTGGAAAATCTGCGCATTGCACTGAGCGATAACCTGACCACACCTCGCATTACTCGTCTCCAGCTAACTGGCGGACCGACATCAGACAATGTTGAACTCAGTTGGTCACCTGCTGGTAAAGACATATACTCGCCGGAATATCCGCGCATATTCCCGAATTTCGAGCCCTCTGAAAACTATGCTCTCAGTGTGACAGTGTCGGACAGCCAGTCCAACACAAAAACTTACACACAGAAGTTCAGTTATCTCCCGAATAACTTGGTACAGCTGCATAACCTTCGAACCCTTGCAGTAAAGTCGGCGCTCAAAACCTCTGATAACGTGCCACTTGCCTATCTGTCTACAAACATGCTCCGCAAGACTAACGGTGAAATAGCCAAAGGCTTACAGAACGCGACCCTCTCAGTACGTAAGGATGCCAACTTCGGGATAGTGTTTAATGGAGCGGAGGCAGCTCCTGGGGAGTCTGTAAATGTTAATATCGACATGGGTATGGGTGATAATCTTCTCATGCCGGTTTATCCATCAGAGAACGGCAAGACCGGAGCCGCTGAGTTTATGATCCAAATTGATGAGCTGAAGTAACCATAAAAAGCCGTCAGTCACTCTGGCGGCTTTTTTTCGTGACGCCATTTCCTGCATTTTCTCCGCTCTCTCTCCTCATAACTCTGTAGCCGCTTGCGTCAAAAAAGTAACTTTTTCTACAAGGGAAGAAGTGTGCTAGTGCGGTTCTTAGAACGGATCGGAATTTACTCACATTTCGATCGTAATGCTTCATGACGTCTCTGTGCATAGTTATCAACAGGATAGAATAATAATAAAGATCAATATAGGATCAATAGCAGATCAAAAAGGAATAACGATCCTCGCAGGCCAGTAATATCGGGGCTCTCAGCGGATCGCCATCCACTGTACAGGGGGCGAAATACACTATGTCGGGTAATCCATCCACTATACAGGGTGCATAATCCACTATACCGGGTGGATTCGATACACTATACCGGGTAGGATGTAGATCTTATGCACAAAACGGATCTTTCTATATGTCTAGTAATAACAACAAGTTATCTCTTGTCATTGAAGAGTCCCTAAAAGATTCCGGGGAAGTTATCCAACTGCTTCCCACGCTAAGACAGACCATTCAGCCGAAAGTTTTACTCCGTCTGGGTGTGTTTGTGCCAACACTGAAATCCACGGATAAGGGTGGCCGGAAGAGTCACCGCATCGATGCCACCGAACCCCTTTCGAGACTATCCATTGTCGAGGGTGAAGGCTACAGCCAGATCCAAATTTATGGCCCGCGCCTCGACATGGACTCTGACTTCAAATCATGGTGTGGGATCGTTTATGCATTGTCTAACCGTCCGCTCGACTCGGAAGGTCAGCTGGAGCTGAATTTCCCGGAGTTTGCTAAGTTCTGCGGTTTTGACACTAAGCGCATTGATAGGCAATTGAAAGAGCGTTTTGATGCTTCATTGACGCGTATTGCCCGAACCAGTATCTCGTTCATTAAGAAAATACCCGGTACAGACGATCAGATAACGATAAACATGCACCTCGTGGAATCCACGTACTACGACAGTTCCACCGGGAAAATCGTCATCAAGCCAAATTCGAAGCTCAATACGCTGTATCGCGTCGACGGTAAAACCCGACTCTACCTGAAGACGTTGCAGAAACTGGCCCGTAAGGAGTCCGCACAGGCCCTGTATCTGTATCTGGCTGAGTTACCGAGCACCTTTTACCGTATCGGATTTGACCGGCTGCGTGAACGCCTGCAACTGTCCTCACATCTTGGCAACCAGAATGCCACAGTTAAAAAGGCGCTGGGCCAGCTTAAAGAGATCGGTTTTCTGGAATACTCCATAGACAAAGAAAACGGCGATTATGTACTGAATATTCTGAAAAGAAACATGAAGCCATGATAGATGCCGGATAATGCAGCTGCCTGCCGCGTGGGTGGCTGCATTACCCGGAATAGTGGATATTCTTCTCCTTTCCGCTCTGTTTTTACCCGGTACAGTGGATCTCCACTACACCGGGTAATGTCAGCCCTAAAACTCCGATGCAGCCCTTTCTCTTCAGCCTTACCCTGACGATTCTGTGTGTTTTTCAACCAAAATGTGAACTATACCCGGTACAGTGGAGCCACGAAAATGTGATCCATACCCGGTATAGTGGATAAGGCCCCTTGCGAACCAGGCACCGGAAATGTGGCGGCACTGGTTGGCAAGTTTTACCCGGTATAGTGGAGCCCGTTACTGCCTCCGCCCCGGATGGCGTGATGTCACGGGAAGGAAGATATACCCGATAAAGTGGTTCGTGAAGGGTGAACGGCCCTGATAGCACGATGAGGCTGAAGTGGAAACTGTACCCGGTATAGTGGAGCCACTAAGATTGCGTACCCGGTGGCTGAGAGGGGAATCTTTTCCCGCCACAGTGGAGTAGCTGATATCGTCGAAAATGTCTTAACCACAATACGGCCATTCTGTTGCTGCACTAAAGAAATGCATCATCGAGTCTCAGGTGTTTTAAGTTGGTAAACCCCCTTCCACCAGGTGTCGAAAGAGACGCTATCATCGCAGCGCATAAACATGCCGTTATGCCTTGCGACAACGCTGAGAGAACCTTTATTTTTACCGCAGGTCTTCTCAAAAGACTCTGTAGCTTTAATAAAAGTTTCACCATCCGTGATGGTCGGGGAATCCAGTTCCTTCGCCAGCCATGACGGATAGCTGTCAGCATTAACCCATACAAGGCGTTCCACAACTGAAAAGAGTACGCCGACAAGGCCAACCGCCCAGAGCGTAATAACCAGTAAACGTAAAATTCGCAGGACTATGAATTTTGAATGCTGTAAAGGCGAGACAAGAAATGGCAACGATATCATGACTGTGAGCATGACTGATGACGCCAGCAACGTGTATAACAATGCCCATGATTTCACATAGGCCGAAAACGCGATCATCAAGCCAATAAGAACAAAGAGCGGTGCAGCGCTTTTCAGACTACCCATGTTTATTTTCATTATTTTGATGCTCCATTTTGTACGAGTTTAGAGATACTACGTTTAAAATCATCTACGGCCTCAAAAAAGGTTCGTGGATGACGTTATTGGTTTTTTATATTGTACCATTGGTGAGCGTTTACCTTTTTACCCTTTAATTAAGGCACCAGGATTCGCCCCTGAAAAAGCGAATTCCATGAGGTTAATGTATGTCACACAATATTTTTATAGCTGAGTTTGATGATGGACTTCGGATGTACGGTATCAATGACGGTACAGCCTGCCATATGCATGCTTTTTTGTTTCAGACCCAGGCGCAAGTAGAACACTGGCTGGGAAGCGGTGATCGTGATACCCGCAAGTTACCTGTAATGCCAGAAAACGCCTCATTGACGGAGGAAAACGTCACTATCGGCCCTGACGAAACATGGGCTTTTCGCTCCCGAGCTTCACGCACCGCACAATGGATCACCGGCCCCCTTGAACATGACAGTGAGTCATGGGAAGACCAGTCTGTATATGGCCACAGCACGTGAACTTCACGCCTCCAGTCCTGCTGACCGACATAGGCAGGACAGGGGTTTACAGTACCCGGTACAGTGTATCGCCTTGCTGAACCCGTGTTTGCTGCTGCTGGCCCAGCGGACGGATGCTGGGAAAGTCAAAGATGATCAGTTTTAGATCCGCGTTCGCGGGGATAATTATTCCTACTGGAATGTTAGCTACAGCGTTAGAATCCATTTTGTTGCCTCACCTTACAAGGGCGATTAACCGTCTTAATGGCAGCATTCGCCCGATCAGGCCGCAGGGGTAACAACTTGTGGTCTTTTTCGTACACAAGGAGTGTTTATGCCTTACATCCCCGAAACACTGGAAGGAACGTTTTTCCGCAAGACTATTGAAACATCACCGGAAGGTGAAAGCCTGTACTGGTTTCGCCGTGCAGATGGCATAGAATTCGCCGTCATTGAGTCGGCTCGCTACCCAGGCAATGATGCCGTGGTAATTTGCGGGGACGGGCGCCCAACAGGCAACACGATTTCAGAATCGCTTTTTGTCATTACTGATGACATGCGGGCGCTTCCCCGTGGCGTGTATGAACAGGAGGCGCATGATGCCTAACCAGATCCCGAACAACCCTACACTTCCGAAGAATTTCGACATTACGCCTAACGAGAAGCGCAGCAAGGCCCAGCTCGATGCCTGGTGGGATCATCCTTACTGCGTCACCCATAACGAGAAATTTCACGTGTACTGTCTGAACGGCGGGGCGTGGGATAGGCCGACATGGCTGGCTCAGGCTGACACGTATGATGAGGCCTGTGAACTGGCAGAACGGAAACAAGCTGAGTGGGTGGCACGCCGGGAACAGCCTATTTACTATATGACCTTTGAGCCGCCTTTTCAGATGGTGCGACAGCCGCAACGCCCTGATCATGATGCTGTAGTAGTTGTGTCGTTCGAAACGAAGGAAGAACTGGACGCCTGGAGCGCAGCGCAGCAATAAAAAATGTCCGCAGTCAAGCGATTGTTGAAATCAGCCTGATGGCCGGAAGTCTATATGGGGTGCGGGTTTGGCTCTACTTCGGGCCGCCTTGCGGGGCTGTGGCGTTGTGGGCTGGGAGCCACATAGGAGCTTCGCGGTAGAAAGCCCGAGCGTGCTGCATCGGGGGCGGTTGCCTGCAGGCGGTAGCCGCGTTTGGTCTTCATAGCCCAATCGGTCGCCGTCCTCCAGAATGAAGAACGCGCAGCCTTGGGCTGCGCGTTTGAGGGATGGCCGCCAGCGGAAACCGGCATCATCAGCTTGGCTTCGGCGGCGCGGCCTTGCCCGCGCCTCCCTTCCTGAATCCCCGATCTCCGACCATGAAGGCTTCTAGCATGTGCGGAATTAGCACCGTGGCATCGACCGCCTCGCCGTAGGTCTGCGCGTGCAGCGTAGCGTAGCGGTCGAGGTCGGCTTTCAGGCTGGCCGGGCAAGCAAAAGTCAGCTTCGTGGATTCCGTTTTCGGCAGCGGCCCGAGCCGTAGCTTGCGCGTCGTCATCGCGAAGTCCCCCTGTTGAAGAAAAGTGGCTGGTACGGCCGCAGCACCAGATCGCGGTTGACGATGATGCGAACCGGCAAGCCGGGGCGCTCCGTCAAGGTGGGCTGGATGTTGAGGTTGCGCCGGGTCATCTCCTGACCGACCTGATTGATGCTGTCCTGGGCGCTATCGCGGCCGGCGATGATGACGCGATCACCGTCCTGCCGGTTCTCCGGCGCAGCCAGTTCGGCACCGATGCCCAGTAGCGTCGTCAGTGCCGCACCGGCAAAGACGCGATCCCAATGCCAATCCACATCATCTTCCAAGCCGGCGTAGCCGGCCGGATCGGTGCCGGCCAAGTTGTCGAGCTTGAGCGAAGACGTGTCGGGCAGGATGATCCGGTTCCACACCACTTGCACGCGGCTCTGCCCGTAGCTGACCTGGCTGTTGTATTTGCCCAGGATGCGTGACCCCTGCGGGATCAGCAGGAACTTGCCGGTAGCCGTGTCATAGACCGGCTCCGTCACTGTGGCGATCACATCGCCCGGCAAGTCCGACTTGATGCCCGTCACCAGCGCCCCGGCGACCACCGTTCCGGCCATGACCTGATACGGCGACGCCGGCAGCGTCAGGTTGCCGGAATCACGGGCTTCCGTGGTTCCGGCTTTCTGGAATGCCTCTTTCTGGTCTTGCCGGTTCTGCACGGCGGTCGGGTCGGCGGGCTGGGCCGCCGTCGACGCAGGCCCGGCCGCCAGCGGGTCGAAGGCCGCATTGGCGGTGAAGCCCGGCGCAGCGGCTACCTGTGTCTGCGCCACCGGCGCGGCCTTCTGCGAACCAGAGCGGAAGAACACCGCCGATGCCGCTGCTGCTTCGGCTTCCTTGCGCAACGCGTCGTTGGGGTCGTTGCCGGGGGCCGCGTAGGCGGCCGTCACCGGCTGCTGCGACTTCACAATGGCCGGGCCAAGATCGCCTGGCAGCGGCGGCCCCAACTCCGGCACGGATGCCGCCAAGGGGGGCGGCAGCTTCGAGTAGTCCGCCGGCAGCGCGTCCAACCCTTCGGACTTCGAGACGCGATCGACGTTGTAAAGCTCGGTCTGCTCGCCTGCACCGCGCCGCTGCGGTTGCAGCGACCACATCAGCGCGCCGAGCACAGCGACCGAGAGACCGCCGACGAGGATGGCCAGCGTGCGCCGGTTCAGGCGCGTGACCGGGCGCGGTTGGGCGCGCAGCGCAACTGCCTCGGGTGCCACCTTGCCCGCATGCGGCGTGGCGAGGTCGGGAGTGTCGTCCTGGCTCATGGTCAGTTCCTCCGCGCCAAGCCATCCGTGCGTTCGATACGCACCACGTCACCCTTGTCGCCGCCCAGGCGCAGTTCGGCCGCGCCGAACAGCCGATCCACGATGTAGTAAGGCGAGCGAAAACGGTAATTCACCAGTTGTCCGTCGCCCTGCGCGCCGATGACGAACAGCGGTGGCAGCTCGCCTTGGGCGATTCCCGGCGGGAACTGGATATAGACCTTCTCGCCATCGTCGAAGGCGCGCAGCGGCTTCCACGGCGGATTGCTGCCTGAGACGGAATATCGGAAGCGGATCTTCTCCAGCGACAGTCCGGTATCGACCGGTGCGGCGGCGCTAGCCGCCTGCGACTGGCGCTGCAAGGCCAACATCCGGTCTTTTGGGTAGTCCCAGGACACCGACGCCATCCATGCCTTTTCCGTCGAGGTCAGTTCCAGCAGGTATGTTCTGCGACTGGTGGTGATGACCAAATTCGTCTTGAGGCCTGAGCGGATGGGCTTGACCAGCACATTGATGCGCATCGCGTCGCCGCTGCCGCTGGACGTGTCACCGACGATCCAGCGCACGGTATCGCCGGCTGCGACCGTCACTAGTTCCTCGCCCGGCTGCAAGGAAACCACGGTCACGCGTCCCGGCGCGGCATAGACTTGGTAGAGCGCACCATCGGTGAAGGGCCACACCTGAATCGCATTGACGTAGCCCTCGCGCGTGGGCGCGATGCGCGCCTCGGCATTGGCACGGGAAACGCGCACCTTCTCATCGGCCGGCTCCGGCTTAGCCGGGGCCGCGTCCAACTCGTGCAGCGGCTTCAACTGCGCTGGCAGCGCCAGCGGCTCGGGCATGGCGACGACTTCCACTGGAGCAGGCGGCTCCGGCAGCGGCTGTGCCTGCACCGGCTCATCGAGCGAAATGGACGGAGGCGGCTTGCCCTGCGAAGCGCAGCCCGACAGGGCCACCACGGTCAGCGCGAAAGCGTATAAGCGGAAAGACAGGTTCATGGCTTGGCTCCTTCAGAAGAATCCAGTTCGCGGCTCCACGACAGGCCGTTGACGTAGATACCCAGCGGGTTCTTGCGCAGGCGCTGTTCGGTGCGCGGGGTTTGCAGGACGGTGGAAAGCACCGCGTTCCATCGCTCGGTCCCGGCGGGGGCACCGTTGATGAACCGTTGCTCCGTCCAACGGACGTTGAACGAGGCATCGCTGGCGCGTACCACGCTGGTGATCTGCACCGTCACCGACTCGCGGCCAACACGGGCGAAAGGATCGTTCTTGCTGGCGTAGTCGTTGAGCACCGCCGCGCCTTTGTCGGTGGTGTAGTCGTAGGCGTCCAGCCAGTTTTGCCGCACCACGATGGGATCGATAGACAGCGAGCGCACCAGCGTCACGAAGCGCGCCAGGTGGTGCGCGATCTGCGCATCGGCGGGCCGGTACGGCGTGGCGGCTTCGCCGACGGCGCGCACCTGCCCCGACTGATCGACCTCGATGACGTAAGGGGTGACGATGGACTGCGCCGAGCGCCACACCAGGCCACCGGCCATCAGCAGCGCAAGCGTGAGGCAGCCGAAGGCCATAAAACGCCAGTTCTTGGCCTGGACGCGGGCCGAGCCGATGCGCTCGTCCCACACCTGCGCGGCGGATTGGTACGGGGTGGCAGGCTGCGGCGTGTCGGCATAGCGCACCTGCGGGCGTTTGAATCGCATAGGGTTCTCCTTGGTGGTCAGGTATCGGGTCACGCATCGGGGCGCAGGCTTGGGCCTTGCCCTGAGCCGCCGCCGTCGCCACTGCGCAGCGTGTGGGCTGCGGTGGTTGCGGCATGGGTGATCTGCTGGCGGCGGTGCATCCGCTTTGCCCAGGCGGGTTGCTCTTGCTTCGGCGCGCTGGCTGCGCCTTCGCCTGCGGCGGCCTGGCCGGAACCGGCAGCGCCGACATCCGCACCGTTCCATCCTGCCCGGAAGGAGTCGGCCACCTTCTGACCGGCAGCGGAAGCGCCCGATGCAGCTCGGCGGCCTGCCGCTTGCGCGCCGGTCTTGGCGACATTGCCGAGGCCCGCAGCCGCGCCTTTAGCCCCGCCGCCCGCAGCGGCGGAACCGGCCTGGAATGCGGACTTGGCGCTGCTGGCCGCCGACGTGGCGGCGCGTGCGCCGCTCCCGGCCAGCTTTGCGGCGGCCGGGGCCATGCGTGCGCCCGCCATGACGGCACCGCCCACGCCGGTCGCGGCGGCACCGATGGCAACACCCGTGCCTACCGCGCCGACGGCAGCGCCCGCCATCGCACCCGCGCCGAGCTGCGGCGCACCGGACACAAGGCCCGTGGCGATGCCGGGGCCGAAGATGCCCAGCGCCAGCAAGGCAAGCGAAGCCAGCATCACGACAAGCGCATGGTCGATGGAAGGCTCGTCGGGATGAACCTGGAACTCCGCGAACAGGCCCGAGCCGATGCCGACGATTACCGCCAGCACCAAGACCTTGATGCCTGACGAAACCACATTGCCGAGCACCTTTTCCGCGAGGAACGAGGTTTTGTTCCAGAGCGCAAACGGGATCAAGACGAAGCCGGCAAGCGTGGTCAGCTTGAACTCGATCAACGTGATGAAAAGCTGAACCGCGAGCACGAAGAAACAGAGGATCACCACCAGCCAAGCGATGAACAGCACCACGATGGGGTCGAGGTTCACGAACACTTCGGGGAAGCCGGCCATGTCACCGATCTGGTCGAGGATCGGCGCAGCGGCGTCGATGCCGGTCTTGGCAAGCCGACCCGGCTGCAAGAAGTTCTCCATCGTTATGGCCGAGCCAGTGGCGGTGATGCCTAGCCCGGCGAACGAGCGGAACACGATGCTCGACAGCCAATTGAAGTTACCGATGATGTAGGCGAAGGCACCGACGTAAAGCACCTTGCGCAGCAGCTTGGCGATCACGTCCTCGCCCTGGCCGGTCGCATGGCTCATGGCCCAATACAGACCGGCAATGGTCATGTCGATGACAATGAGAGTGGCCGTCAGGAACGCGACTTCGCCTTGCAGCAGACCGAAACCGGAGTCGATGTAGCGCGAGAAGGTATCGAGGAATCTGTCGATGATCGTTACGTCGTTCATGGCGTGTCCTCCGCAGCGGCGAGCGACGCATCACCTTCCGGCGCGTCGTCGGTTGGCGTGTCGAAACTCGCCGGAATCGGCGGCAGTTCTGCCAGCGTCCGGTATTCGTCCGGCCCAGTCTGGCCGGTGAAGAAGCGCCGCCGGAAGGCTTCGGCAGCGGCGCGACAGGTGTCTTCGCCTGCGGTTTGCCGGTCGGCTGCGCATTGGGCGCGCAGCGCCTTGAGCCGCACGGGATCGGCGGCCAAGGTGGCGGTCAGGTCTTCAGCCGGCTGCTGGCCGCATGCGGTCAGCAGCACGGCCAGCAGGACAGGAACGCATCGCATGGCCGCCTCCCGTCAGTTGTTGTAGAAGTTGACGGACTGCGGTGTGTACGGCGTGCCGGTGCCCAGGAAGCGCCGCCGCACTTCGCGGGCGCGCTCGGTGGCCGCTGCCTGCCGCGCCAGCTCCAGCGAGGCCGCCCTGTCTTGTGTGATCTGGAGCTGCTGGGCCTGGATGGACTGCTTGGCCTGCAAGGCGAGAAGCTGGTTCGTTGCCTGCATCGCTTGCAGCGCACCCGTGGCCGATTGGCTTTGGCTCACGAGGTCGGCCAGCGCGCTTTCGTCTTGCGTCAGGTTCTGCGACACCTGCGCCTGCATCCGCATCGCGGTGTGCAGGCCGTCGAGCGTGTTCTTCCAGCGTTCGCGTGCGTCCTGTGCCATGCGGTCGCCGCTGATGGTGGCGGCGTACTGCTCCGGGTACAGGCGCGAGAACGTGGCATCCATGCTCTGCACGTCGTAGGCCAGCCCTTGCGCCTCGGCAATCAGGCGTTCAGTCGTGGCGAGCGTCGAGCGCAGCCGGTTGACGATGTTGAAGTCGAGATTCGCCAGGTTGCGCGCCTGGTTCATCAACATCTGCGCTTCGTTCTGGAGCTGGTTGATCTGGTTGTTGATCTGCTCCAGCGTGCGGATGGCAGTCAGCGTGTTCTGCACCAAGTTGACGGGATCAACGAAAGTGAGCGCCGCCGCTGGCTGAGCGAGCATCAGCGAGCCGGCCAGCGCGGCGGCGAGCGAAACGGAAAGTACACGGGTCTTCATGGCGAAATCTCCAGGGGTTGAGTAGCGAGGAAAGAAGCCGCCGACGGCGAGGACGGCAGCAGGTCGGCGGCCCAATCGAGGCCGCGATGGCGTAGCCACGCACCGGCGAAGCCGGGAGCGCCGGCCTGCGTCAGCACTCGGTCAATGTCGCGTTGGTCTTGCGGTGTGGATGCGCCCGAGAAGGCGAGCGCGGCTGGCCCCAGGTCGAGGTCGAACAGACGATTGCCCAGGCGCGATTGGTAGTAGTAGTCGCGCTTGGGCTGCGCGGTGGCGACGATTTCGATTTGCCGACTGTTGAGGCCAAAGCCCTCGTAGACCGTGCGAATCTGCGGCTCGGTCGCCTGCGGGTTGGGCAAGAAAATCCGGCTCGCGCAGCTTTCGATGATCGCGGGCGCGATGGTCGAATCCTTGATGTCGGCAAGCGACTGCGTGGCGAAGATCACCGACACGTTTTTCTTGCGCAGAGTTTTCAACCATTGCCGGATGCGTGCCGCGAAGGACGGTTCATCAAGGAATAGCCAGGCTTCATCGAGAATCAGCAGCGTGGGAGCACCGTCGAAACGTGCATCGAAGCGGGCGAACAAGTAGCGCAGCACCGCTTGCACGGCGGCGGGGCTGTGCATTAGCTCTTCCATCTCAAAGCCCTGCACGTCGCCGCTGCCGAGCCGGTCGCGGTCGGCATCCAGTAGCTTGCCGTGCGCGCCGCCCAGCACATACGGCGACAATGCCTGCCGCAGCGCGTTCGATTGCAGCAGCACCGAAAGCCCGGTCATCGTGCGCTGCTCCACCGGCGCACCAGCGAGGCTGCCGAGCGCCGACCAAATGGCGGCTTTCTCGTCGGGGCCGACGGTCACGCCTTCATGCAGCAGGCGGCCTTCGATCCACTCGGCGGCCCAGGTGCGATAGCCTTCGCTGTCGATACGGGCCAAGGGCTGAAAGGCAATGGCGCCGTCCGCGCCGAGGTCGTAGTGTTCGCCGCCCAGGCCCAGCACCGTCGCCCGCATGGATCGCCCCATGTCGAAGGCGAAGATGCGCGAGCCGCCATAGCGGCGGAACTGCAAGGCGAGCATCGCCAGCAGGACAGATTTTCCCATGCCCGTCGGCCCCGCGACCAGCGTATGCCCCACGTCGCCGATGTGCGTCACCAGCCGGAACGGCGTCGCGCCATCCGTGCGCGTGACGATCAGCGGCGGGCCGTCGAGATGGGCGTTTTTCTCCGGCCCAGCCCACACGGCGGACACCGGCATCATGTGCGCCAGATTCAGCGTCGAGACGATGGGCTGGCGCACGTTGGCATAGGCATTGCCTGGTATGGACGACAGCCACGCATCGACTGCATTTAAGGTTTCGGGGATGGTGACGAAGCCACGTCCTTGGATGACACGTTCCACCATGCGCAGCTTTTCGTCGGCTACGGCAGGGTCGTCATCGAACACCGTCACCGTGGCGGTGAGGTAGCCGAAGGCGACTTGATCGCTGCCAAGCTCTTGCAAGGCGGCATCCGCGTCGGCCGCCTTGTTGCTGGCATCCGTGTCCACCAGCGGCGATTCCTGCTGGAAGATGGTTTCGCGCAGTAGCGCAATGACATTCTTCCGTTTCGCAAACCACTGGCGACGCAGGCGGCCCAGCTCCTTTTCCGCCTCGGCTTTATCGAGGCAGAGAAACCGGGTACTCCAGCGATAGGCAAAGCCCAGGCGATTGAGGTCGTCCAGCAGGCCCGGCCAGGTCGAGGTCGGAAAGCCCCGCACCGACACCACGCGCAGATGCTGGTCACCCAGCATGGGCGCAAGGCCGCCGACTAGGGCGGAATCGGCCAGCAGTGCGTCGAGGTGGAAAGGCACCTCGGGCACGGCCAGCCGGTAGCGCCGCGTGGACACCGTGGCGTGAAGATAAGTCAGCGTCGCGGCATCGTCCAACCAGACGATTTCTGGCATCACGCCATCGAGCAGGTCGAAAACCCGATCCGTTTCTGCCAGGAAGGCGTCAAGCCGACCGCGCCAGTCCACACCATCGCCCGGCGCGTGCTCGTAGAGCAGCTTGGCTGCACGAGCGCGGGATTCCTCCGGCGGCAGATAGGCTAGCGTCAGGTGATAGCTGCTTTCGTAGTGGTTCCCCGATTCCTCAAAGGCAGCGCGGCGTTCTTCGTCCACCAGCCAGGACAGCGGTTCGGGAAAGTCGGAATGCGGATAGTCCGCGGCCGACTGGCGCTCGGCTTCCACGAACAGCGCCCAGCCCGAACCCAGCCGGCGCAACGCGTTGTTTAGCCGTGCCGTCGTGGCGATCAATTCGCCCTGCGTGGCGCTGTCCAGATCAGGCCCGCGAAAGCGCGCCGTGCGCTGAAACGAGCCATCCTTGTTCAGCACCACGCCCGGCGCGATCAGCCCAGCCCAGGGAAGCCAGTCGGCCAGCAAGGCGGGCCGCTGGCGGTATTCGGCAAGGTTAAGCATGGCGGCGTCTCCTACACGTCCAGCAGCGGCTTGTGCTTGATGTGCCGGGCGAAGACCTGCATGAACTGCGGATCGACCCTCGCGCCCCACACGGCCAGCGAGTGACCGACGATCCAGAGCACTACGCCAGGAATCCAGAGTTGCAGGCCCAGCCCGACGGCAGCGGCTAGCGTGCCGTTGGCAATCGCCACCGTGCGCGGTGCGCCGCCCATCAAGAGCGGCTCGGTCAGCGAGCGATGTAGCGGCACCTCGAAGCCGGCCGCGAAGCTATCCGGGCCACTCATACGACAGCCCCGCCGGAGAAGCTGAAGAACGACAGGAAGAACGAGGACGCGGCGAACGCGATGCTCAAACCGAACACGATCTGGATCAGCTTGCGAAAGCCGCCCGACGTGTCGCCGAAGGCGAGCGCGAGGCCCGTGGCGATGATGATGATGACCGCGACGATGCGTGCCACCGGCCCCTGAATCGACTCCAGAATGGATTGCAGCGGGCCTTCCCACGGCATCGAGGAGCCGGATGCCTTCGCCGTGCCCGCCGTCATCAGCATGACTGCGGCCAGCAGCAGGCCGTGGTGCGCGGGGCCGGCCAGCCGCCGCAGGCGTGCGATGGTTGAAACCGGATTTACGGAATTACGGAAAGCGTGAACGTGCATCTGCGTCATGGCAGTTCTCCAGGTAGGTCAAGGGACGAGGAAGGCGCAGCGGCATCGGCTGCGAGAGGAACCGGCATCAGCTCGGGAAACGGTGTTTCCAGCGCGTCCGCCAGGCGATAGCCGGTGCCGTCGAAACCGACGACACGGGCGATGCTTTCGACGCGGCGCTTGCGGCCACGCCCGGCGATGTGGATCACGACGTTGACCGCCTCGGCGATCAGCGCACGCGGTGGGTTCACCGCCACTTCAAGAATCAACTGTTCGAGGCGCAGCAGCGCGCCCAGCGCGGAACCGGCGTGGATGGTGGCGATGCCGCCGGGGTGGCCGGTGCCCCACACCTTAACCAAGTCCAGGGCTTCGCCGCCGCGTACCTCGCCGACGATCACGCGGTCGGGGCGCAGGCGCATCGTGGCCCGCACCAGCTCGGTCATAGACACGACGCCAGCGCGGGTGCGCAGCGGCACATGGTCGCGGGCTGCGCATTGCAGCTCGATGGTGTCTTCGAGCACAAGCACGCGGTCGCCCGTGGCGGCGATCTCCGCAAGCAAGGCATTGGCGAGTGTGGTTTTGCCGCTGCTCGTCGCCCCGGCGATCAGGATGTTCTGGCGCTCACGCACGGCGCGGCGCAGGAACTCGGCCTGGCCTGTGGTCAAGATGCCGTCGGCCACATAGCGATCCAGCCCGATGATGCTCACGGCGCGCTTGCGCAGCGCGAAGGCTGGGCCGGGCGCTGCGGGCGGCAAGATGCCCTCGAACCGCTCGCCGGTTTCGGGCAGCTCGGCGGTCAGCAGCGGCCGCCCGCGATGCACCTCTGCGCCGACGTGCGCAGCCACCAGCCGGATGATGCGTTCGCCATCGTCTTGGGACAGCTCCACGCCCAGCGGCATGCGGCCCGATGACAACCGATCCACCCATAGGGTGCGGTCGGGGTTGAGCATGATTTCCACCACGTCGGGGTCGGCCAGCGCAGCGGCGATGACTGGCCCCATTGCCGTGCGCAGCATCTGGATACGGCGATCCAGAGAGGTTGCGGCGGATGAGAGTTCGGGCGGGGTTTGCGGAATGGCGCTCATGAGGCACGCTCCTGCGCTTCAGCCAGTGCCTCCGCGTCATCCATTCGCGCCGGGTCTGGGTGCAGTTCTTCCACAACGTCGCGCACCAGGCTGCGGCCACGCAGCAGGTGGCGGCCGAGCCGCTCCACGAATTGCTCGAAACGCGCTTTGCCTTGGGCGCGAGCTGCGTCCTGATGGGCTTCGGGAATCGGGGTGCTGACGGTCAGGAAGTAGCGGATGAACAGCGCCAGTGTTTCGATCTGGATGTTCTGGTCGCGCTCCATGCGCTCGGCCTGCCGCGACAGGCGATCGAGCCGCTTGGCGATGGCCGCCTCGCGCTGGTCGCCAGCATCGGGCGATAGCCACGACGCGAGCGCCGCCGCGACAATGGACGACTTGGACACGCCTTTCTTGGCGGCCAGTTCTTCGAGACGCTTGGCGTGCTCGGGCTGAATGAACAGATTGAGGCGGTATTGGCTCATAAGTCGATTCCGTCGTTGGGGTCGAGGGAAGCCAGCCGGGCCGTGCGCTGCATGGCCGGGTCGAGCTGGCCGGGAAGCGGCAGCGGCAGGTCGTCGTCGTCATCGAGCAGAGTCAGGTCATGGCCGGCGAGCAGCGGTTCGGGGCTGTATTCGCTGACTTCGGATAGCTCCGGCTGTCGGCGTGGGCCGCCGTCATCGGCGGTGCCTGTGCCATCGCCGGACAGGCCCGCAGCCCGGACCGTTGACACGGCTGGGATCGATAGGCCGCTCCAGTCGTCGGGCCGGGCCGGTGGCGCGTCCGCGTATTGCCCGGCCGCGAGCACAGGCGGCGGTAAAACGCGGTTCTTGAAATTCGCGTCGGCGTAGTAGCGCAGCTTCTTGGCCTTGATCGGTGCCACGCTGGACACCATCACCACAGCTTCCTCAGTCGGAAGCTGCATCACTTCACCGGGCGTCAGTAGCGGGCGGGCCGTCTCCTGCCGCGACACCATGAGGTGCCCCAGCCACGGTGCCAATCTGTGCCCGGCATAGTTGCGCTGCGCGCGCAGTTCGGTAGCGGTGCCAAGCGTTTCGGAGATCCGTTTCGCAGTGCGTTCATCGTTGGTGGCGAACGTCACGCGGACATGGCAGTTATCCAGAATCGAATGGTTCTGGCCGTAGGCTTTGTCGATCTGGTTGAGCGATTGGGCGATAAGAAAACTGCGGATTCCGTAGCCCGCCATGAAGGCAAGCGCCGTCTCGAAGAAGTCCAGGCGGCCCAGCGCCGGGAACTCATCGAGCATCAGCAGCAGCTTGTGGCGGCGTTCGATGCCGTCGCTGCCGTCGAGCGATTCGGTGAGCCGTCGGCCGATCTGGTTGAGGATCAGGCGAATGAGCGGTTTCGTCCGCGAAATATCCGAAGGTGGCACTACCAGATAAAGCGACACCGGATGCTCGGACGCGATCAGGTCGGCGATACGCCAGTCGCAGCGCGAGGTGACTTCGGCCACCGTGGGGTCGCGGTAGAGGCCCAGGAACGACATGGCGGTGCTCAACACGCCGGAACGCTCGTTGTCCGACTTGTTGAGCACTTCGCGCGCCGCCGAAGCGACGACTGGATGCGGGCCACCACCTTCCACGTTCACGAGGTGCTGTGTGGTCATCATCCGGTGCAAGGTCAGCTCGAAGGGGCTGGCCGGATCGGAGAGGAAATTGGCGACGCCGCGCAGCGTCTTGTCCTCGCCCGCGTAGAGCACATGCAGGATGGCCCCGACCAGCAGCGCGTGCGAAGTCTTCTCCCAATGGTTGCGCTTCTCAAGCGCGCCTTCTGGATCGACCAGAATGTCGGCTATGTTCTGTACGTCACGCACTTCATGTGCGCCGCGCCGAACTTCTAGCAGCGGGTTGTAGGCCGCCGACTTCGCATCGGTCGGATTGAACAGCAGGCAGTGTGAGTAGCGTGAGCGCCAACCTGCGGTGATCTGCCAATTCTCGCCCTTGATGTCGTGGACTACGGCGGATGCAGGCCAAGAAAGCAGCGTCGGCACCACAAGGCCGACGCCTTTGCCTGAGCGCGTGGGCGCGAAAGTGAGGATGTGTTCCGGGCCTTCATGCCGAAGGTACTTGCCATCGTGCTGACCGAGGAACACGCCGATCGGCTGCGTAAGGCCGGCTTTGCGAATGTCCTCCGTACTTGCCCAGCGTGCCGAGCCATAGGTCGTGACTAGGCGTGATTGACGAGAGCGCCAGATCGACATGCAGACTGCGACCACCACCGCCAGCAAGCCACTGCCACCCGCTATGGCACCGCCCGTGTCGAAAACGCGTGGCGCGTAGGCATCGAAGAAGAACCACCACTCAAACAGCTTCCACGGGAGGTAGATCGGTGTGCCGAGGAAATCAAACCAGGGGGAGCCAAGGCGTACCTGATAGCCAAGGGCTGCTGCCGTCCATTGTGTGGCGCCCCACACACCCGCGATCACGATGCCGAATACCACGGCTATCTGACCGAACAGCACATTCGTACCTTGCATAGCCCCGCCTCCAATCTCTCCTACGCTGATTCCCTTGGGAAACGCGGCTTAGAAATGTGCCGCAGGCGTCAGGATCGGTGCTGGCTTAGTGCCGGTCAAAGACCGTTTGGGGCAGAAAGGTCGATAAGAAAGAATGAATTCGCGCTGTGTCTAGCCAGGGAGTGACTCCGTAAGCGCCGGCGAATATCAGCGTGCCGAACAGAAGATTCAGGCAGACTAGCGAATTGCTGAATTGCTGAATTGCTGAATTGCTGAATTGCTGAATTGCTGAATTGCTGAATTTCAGAATTTGGGGGATTCTTTGGGCGGTGTGTATGGCGTTTTTCCGTCACCGTAGAACCGCTTACGTGTTGCCTCCGCTACCCGGTTGCAAAGCAGTTCGCCCAAAGTAGGCCGATCCGTCTTGCATTGCTGGCGCAACTTCTTGAGCTGTTCCGGGTCTGCCACCAGCTCTTCTACTGTCGGGGTTTTCTTTTCTGCACTAGTGGCTTTGTGCGGTTTATCAGATTGACCGCATGCGACTAGCATTGCAGCGACGAGCGTGATGGCGAGTCTCATGGCATCAATTCCTCCGGAAGATCGGGATTTCGGCTTTTTGTTGACCTGAGAAACTCTGGCAATTCGATGGCCTGTACTCGCTGAATGAAGCGCGCAAGCTCGTCAAACGGATCGCCTTCAAGTCTGAGTAGATAGGTCGTCAAAGGTGGTACGCGTGTCGAAAGCGGCCTCGCCACGACTCCTGGCTCTCGGGAGGCTGCAATGTGTGCAGCCCCTGTAAGTCCGAGTGCAAAACCGGCAGATACCAACGCCATCATCAGGTCGAAAGTGGTAACCCGCTCGGCAACTAGAGGCTGCATTTCAGCCCGGCTAAGTACTCGCTCAATGTGCTTGGCGTGGCCCTCGCACACTTGAGGATCAGATAGCACTAGCGGGTAGCGCAGCAGTTCATCCAATGGAATTCGCTTAAGAGCCAGCAACGGATGCCGAGCTGGCAGCGCCACCATAAGCGTGTCAGTCCACGCGGGAAGTGCGACGATTCCATCACCTACGTCGTCGGACTGTGCAAAGCCGACGTCATACAGGTCGTCGTGCAATCCTTTGATTTGTTGGGATAGTGGCACCTCAAAAAAGCGAATCTCAACCTCGGGCTCCTCCTCGCGACACAACGCCAATAGGGCTGGTAAGCACAGTAGTGTTGCGCCGTCTGACAAGGCGACGCGGAGTTGTCCATGAAAGCCATTTTTTGCTGCCTTCACGCAGTCCCGCGCCTGTTGCAAGGATGCGAACACCCGAGGTGCGTGCTCCATGAGCATCAACCCAGCTCGTGTCAAACGCGTGCTTCTCGTGTTCCGAATAAAGAGCTGTGCTCCTAACTCCTCTTCGAGTTCTTTGATCGTGCGAGACAGTGGGGACTGCTCAATATGCAGTTTCGCAGCGGCGCGAGCGAAGTGAAGTTCCTCGGCGAGCGCCATAAAACAACGTAGATGTCGAATTTCCATGCGTCCCCTACTAATCGTCGATCTATTCAGTATTTAAAACTCGCTGCCATGCTGCGTTCTTCCAACTCAAGGACTCAGGGTGAAGATTGCAGATTCACATGCTCTGGCGAACCAGAAAGCGCTTTAGCGAGAACACCCCATTGCACGGCTGCGTCGGCGCGAGCACGGACCAGAGCCGCTCGCTGGGACAAGGTGCCACGCTCCGCTTCTGCAACAACGGTCGCATCCACCTGTCCCGCCTCAAAGAGGCGTCGACTGCGGTCAAGGAGTCGATCAGCGACGACAAGACCATCGACCTGATGCTGCAGAGAAGTCCGCTGGGTCTGCCAGCCCAGATAAGCGTTCTCCACATCCTGAAGCGCAAGCAAAACCGTGCGTTCCAGGTCAGCCTGTGCGCCGCGACTGCGTGCTGAGCCCTCGTCGATTCCCGCTTGTATTGCTCCACCGTCAAAGATCGGAAGCGTCACACCCAAGCCCAGAGAGAAAATGTTCCCTGCCACACGTGTTCCGTTGTTCTCGAAGCGTTGGCGCCCACCACTCAAATCGAGCACAAGTTTGGGGAGCCGCTCGCCTTCTGCTGCGTTCCATCGCGCCGTCGCCGCTGCAAGACGCGCCTGCGCGGCTCTGACGTCGGGGCGCTGCTGCAGCAATTCGCCTGGCACGCTTCTGGGAGTCCAATCGGGCATGGTGAGAGAGGCAAGCGCAGGACCGCTGCCAAGCGCCCCCGGAATCCGGCCAACGAGCACATCCAAGGCATGCGTTGCTTCGCCGCGTACGCGTCGCAACTGCTCTTGCTCCACCCGGAGGGCGATGACCTCGGAACGCGTGCGTTCAATGTCAAAGCCCGTAGCTTGACCTGCCTTGAACTTCTGCTCTGTCAGACGCTCAAGGCGCTCGGCGACTTGAAGTCGCTCTTTTGCCAGATCTTCCAGCTCTGCCGCCTGCCGCTGCTGCAGTGCAGCGGACACTGTCTCAAAGGCGATCTGCCAACGTGTCGCGAACCAGTTCTGTTCGACAGCAACTGCGTCCATCCGTGCGCCATCAGCGGCATGCGAGAGGCGGCCCGCTAGATCAACTTCCCATGAAGCCGACAGCGGAAGCCTGGCATCGCTGCTGATGGTCGGTGCCAAAGAAAAGTCGCGCGCGCGCGTTGCTTGGGGCGTGAGCGCCAAGCTAGGGAACATTGAAGCGCGTGTACGTCGGGTGATCGCCACAGCTTCATCAATCCGCGCTCTTGCAATAGCGAGATCGGTGTTGTGCTCCAGCGCGTTGCGCACCAGCGCGTCAATCAGCGGATCACCGTACGCCGTCCACCACTCGGCCGGGAGTGCTTGTGCTGGCACCTGCTTGCACAGCCAGACCCGCTTCGTTCATGAATTTGGCCGGAACCTCAACGCGTGATGTCTCCACCCTGTGAGGCGAGTGGCTGCACGCGGCGAGAAGCGTGATCGATAGGAATGCAACAGCAGTAAGGCCGCGGCGGGCGTAGGGATCGGACATGTTGAGCCACTAGGTTGTGAATTGAGGAGGCCGTCTTGACGGGCATAGTTCATGGCGTGTACTATACCGTCCAGACGATTCAAAAATCAAGCATCTTTGGAGTTTCACCATGGCAACTCGTATGAAATCAAGCCCAGAGGAGTCGCATTCGGCGGACAACGGCGCTGAAGCCCCCTCCATCTCTAAGAAAGCGCAACAAACACGGGAGCGCATCCTTCAAGCTGCGCGTGACGTAGTCATGGAGGGAGGTGCCGGGCACCTAACGCTTGACGCGGTCGTTGCACGGGCAGGAATGAGCAAAGGTGCGTTCCTGTACCACTTCAAGACCAAGCGCGATCTGCTCCTCACGATGATTGATGACCAGGTCTCGGCGTTTGATGGCGGGCAGGAAGAGCGAGAGCTGCCATTCGTCGGCGATCCAGACCCTTGGCTATCCAGCCAGGTCTCGGCTATGCCTGACGGCGGGATGCAAAAGATGAGCGCTGCATTGCTGGCGGCCGTGGCTGAAGACCCCACGCTGCTTGAGCCTGTGCGCGGCTGGTACCGCAGGCAGTACGAGAACGCGAGCAAATCTCCACGCGGCACCGATATCGCCGGAATCGTTCTATTTGCCTTGGACGGAGTCTTCCTCGCCGAAATGATGGGTTTTCCGACGTTTGCTGCCGAAGACCTTTCTCGACTCATGCACACCCTCCAGGCGCTCGCCCGCGGCGAACTGGAACTCACCCCTATTGATAAACGCTGATGAAAGGCCTTCCCGTGTCTTGCACTCCCTTTAAATCCCAGTCCTGGCAAATGCAGAAAGTCGGCCTCGCGTTTGTTCTGCTCGCATCGCTTGCCGGCTGTGATAGTCAGAAGGAGCCTGCTTCCGATCCACCGCGAGCGGTCAAGCTGCTCACGGTGGGGGATGTAGGTTCTGTGGCCAATCGCATTGAATTGAGTGGTCTAGCTCGCTCCAGTGAGCGGAGTACCTTGGGGTTCGAGACTGGCGGGCGTATCAGCAAGCTTCATGTGGACGTGGGAGATCGCTTCTCTCGCGGACAGCTTCTGGCTGAGTTGGATGTTCAGCCCGAGCAACTCCGCCTAGAACAGGCTCGGGCGACACTCGCTGCTGCGGAAGCCGCATTGGCAGACAGAATCGTGCAGACAACGCAGCAAAGGGGGCTGCTTGAGGGCAACGTAATCTCCCCGGCTGCATTCGAGAGTGTGAAAGCACAGTTGGTTGCAGCTGAAGGCCAGGTGCGCAATGCAAAGGCCGCATTCGGCCTTGCCGAGCGTGCGCGAAGGGGGGCCGCCATTCATGCGCCATTCGACGGCGTCGTCGCGGAGAAACTCGCTCTGCCGTTCACAGATATTGCAGCCGGAGCGCCGGTGCTTCAAGTGGATGGACTACGCAGCGGCGTAGAAGTCCTTGCGACTGCATCGACGACCCAGGCGGCAAATATCAAAATTGGGCAGGTCGCCGAACTGCGCCTGAGCGAGTCAGCAAGTCCCGTTCGTGCTTCGGTACAACGCATCGGCTTGCGTGCTGAAAATGGCTCACTTTTACCTGTCGTGCTCGTTCCTCAAGATGCTACTCTTGCGCGCAGTCTTCGACCCGGGTCTGCCGTTCAAGTATTGCTGAAGGCACCGGAAGCGAAGGATGCCTCACCAGATCGTCTGATGCTTCCCTATTCGGCACTGGTGCTCAGTGAGAAAGCAGGACAAGCCGCAGTGTTTGTATATGACGTGACCGGAAAGAAGGTGCACCGCCGGGAAGTGCAATTCCAGAGCGAGCCAGGCGGCGACAACGTTCGCGTTGTGGGCGGCCTGAAGCGCGGCGAGATGGTAGTCGCGGCTGGCGCGAGTTGGCTGACGAACGAGCAACAAGTCACCCCACTCAAGGCCACGACCCAATTGGCCGGACGCTGACCCGCTACAGGAAGACTTCGCTATGAAGATCACAGAAATGGCGCTGCGCGCCAGCAGACTCACCTACCTTGCCGCGGTCATCATTCTTGTTGCCGGCATTGCCACGTTTCTCAATTTCCCTTCGCAGGAAGAGCCATCGGTCACGATTCGAGATGCGGTTGTTGCCGTTCTGAACCCTGGCATGCCAGCCGAACGTGTTGAGCAGTTGATCGCGCGTCCGATCGAGGAGCGTTTGCGGGAGCTGGCCGAGGTCAAGCGTGTAACCACAACCGTTCGCGCGGGCGGGGCCGTCATACAGGTCACGATCTGGGAGCGGTACACCGACCTAGCCCCCATATGGCAGCGCGTTCGCGCGAAGGTTGCCGATGCTCAGCCTCTGCTTCCACAGGGTACGTTGGGGCCATTTGTCAACGACGACTTCGGCCGTGTTGCCGTGGCCTCCATTGCGGTGACCGCGCCGGGCTACTCCATGGGCGAAATGCGTGTGTCGTTGAAAGAGATGCGCGATCGCCTATACGCGCTTCCCGGCGTTGATCGCATCAGCTTCTACGGCTTGCAGGAAGAGCGCGTCTATCTCGAATTTGATCGACCAAAACTAGCCCAGCTTGGATTGACCCCACAAGGGGTGATCGATCAACTCGTTAAACAAAACGTCGTGCTTTCAGGCGGGCAAATCGCCATCGGTGGCATCAACGCTTCGCTGGCTGTTAGTGGAGAGGTTCGCGACGCCGCTTCGCTGCGCGCGTTGCCGATCATGATGGCGCAAGCTCAGGGTGCGCGCGGTGCTTCGCCTGCTCCTTCAATCTCACTGGGAGAGCTTGCGCGCGTGCAGGTACAACCTGCAGATCCTCCCGAGTCTGCTGCAGTCTATAAGGGCCAGCCTGCCGTAGTGATGGCAGTGTCCATGACCTCGGGCCAGAACGTGGAGCAATTCGGCGTAGCCCTCAAATCCCGTGTGGCCGAGCTTGAGAAACTTCTGCCCGCAGGTTTCGAGCTCTCCTATGTGACATTCCAGGCAGACGTCGTCAAACGTGAAATGGGCAAGATGAACCAGGTGATGATCGAAACGATTGTCATCGTGCTCGGCGTCGTCGTCCTTTTCCTGGGATGGCGCACAGGATTCATCGTCGGGATGATCGTGCCGCTTACCATTCTGGGGGCACTGATCGTGATGCGCGCGCTGAACATCGAGCTGCAAAGTGTTTCGATGGCAGCCATCATCATCGCTTTGGGGCTCTTGGTAGACAACGGCATCGTGATTGCCGAAGACATTGAACGGCGCTTGGCAGCCGGTGAAGACCGCAAACAGGCTTGTCTCGAAGCGGGTCGTACCCTCGCACTGCCGCTGCTGACGTCCTCATTGGTTATCGTCATCGCCTTCTCCCCGTTCTTCTTCGGCCAGAGTGCGACGAGTGAGTATCTGCGCTCTCTCGTCATTGTCCTCGCGCTCACGTTACTCGGATCTTGGCTGTTGTGTCTGACCGTCACTCCACTGCTGTGCTACCACTTCACCAAAGTGCATCATCAACCGGCGAATGACGCGCAAACCTACAACACACGCTTCTATCGCGGCTATCGCAAGTTGCTTGAGTGGGTGCTTGACCACAAGGCGATCTACGTTGGTGTGATGACGGGTGCATTGGCCGTAGCTCTGTACGGATTCACGACACTGCCATACGACTTCTTGCCGAAGTCCGACCGAGTTCAATTCCAAATACCGGTGCAGCTCGCCCCTGGAACGGATTCACGGCTCACTCTTGCCAAAGTGAAGGAAGTGAGCGGCTGGCTCGGTGATCAAGAAATCAACCCCGAAATCACGGATCACATTGGCTACGTCGCTGACGGTGGGCCGCGCTTCATCCTTGGGCTCAATCCCCCATTGCCAGCATCGAACATCGCGTACTTTGTCGTGACGGTCAAGGCAGGCACCAACATTGACGTCGTGATTGCCCGAACTCGGGCTTACTTCGCGCAGCATCATGGAGATGTACGCGCAGAGCCTCAGCGGTTCTCGCTAGGCACTACCGAAGCCGGCACAGCCGTCTACCGGGTCAGTGGGCCGGATCATGAGGTGCTGATGAATGCGGCGGCGAAAATTGAGTCCGCGCTACGGGAGCTGCCAGGTACGGCCAACATCAAGAACAACTGGGATACCCGTGTCGGCCGTCTCGATGTTCGGGTCGATCAAGATCGTGCGCGACGTGCTGGCGTCACCACCGACGACATAGCTGCCTGGCTTGGCACCCGCTACATCGGCCAGTCGATCTCTGTGATCCGAGATGGCGATACCAGCGTGCCAATCGTGATGCGCGGGACGTCCAATGATCGGCGCAGCACTGCGGACGTTGGTTCGACGACCATCTATCCAGCGTCGGGTGGCCAGCCGGTTTCCCTGGCGCAAGTGGCCGATGTCACGCTCGCTAGCGAGCCGTCTGTGATCCAGCGCCGCAATCTCATTCGTACAGTCACAGTTCAGGGGCAGAACACCGCATACACCGCGCAAGAGATCGTGGATCACCTCGCACCTCGGATCGCCGCAATTGAACTACCTGCAGGCTATGCCATAGAGCTTGGTGGAGAAATTGAGGAATCGGCTGAATCGAATGCATCGCTCACGCACTACATGCCGTTCGCTCTTCTGGCGATGTTGCTGCTATTCATCTGGCAGTTCAACTCCTTCCGCAAGCTGATCGTGATTCTCGCAACGATTCCCTTCACGTTGATTGGGGTCGTGATTGCACTGAAGGCAACAGGCACTCCTTTCAGCTTCATGGCGACATTCGGGGTGCTTGCGCTGTTCGGAATCATCGTCAACAACGCCGTTCTTCTGCTCGAACAAATTGAACACGGCCTCTCGGAAGGTCTCGCCCGACATGAAGCCCTGGTGGGAGCTGCGATGCAGCGGCTGCGTCCAATCGTGATGACCAAGGTGACCTGTATCGCGGGTCTCGTGCCCCTGATGTTGTTTGCGGGGCCGCTGTGGAAGGGCATGGCCATCGGCATGATCGGTGGTCTCGCACTTGGCACGCTCGTGACGCTTGGCCTGATTCCGTTGCTCTACGAGGTGCTGTTCGGAATGAAGTGGCCGGGCAGCAAACGGAGTCACGAGGCGGTACAACAACCAGTGCAACCGGTCTGATCCCTCAGCGTAACTGTCCACACGCTTCCCCCGATCTCTCTCGTGGCCGGAGAGATCGGGGAGACAGATTCTCGCCATCAGAGAGTTTAAGAAGAAATCAGAAGCAGAGCGAATTGACCGCCTACTGCCTATTCTTTGATGCTTTGATGCTTTGATAATCAATTTTCACTGAATAGATTTGGAGAAATATATGAACCCGTTGTCATGGAATCCATGGTTGGTTCTACTGATTGCCGGCCTGTTCGAAATCGGTTGGCCACTAGGCCTCAAGATGGGTGCGGCCAATGCAGCGATGCGCTACGTGGGGCCGGCGATTGCAGTTGCCTGTATGGCAGCCAGCGGCTTTTTCCTATGGTTATCTCTTAAACAGATCCCCATAGGAACAGCTTATGCGGTCTGGACCGGCATCGGTTCGCTGGGCGCGTTTTTCGTGGGCGTGTATGTGTTCGGCGATACCGCCTCCTTGATACGTTGGGTTGGAATTGCGCTGGTTGTTGCTGGCATCGTCTGTCTGAAAATGGGATAAATGAAAATATATATGAAACGCCCTATTTCATTAATCCATTTTGTGCTGCTGGCAGGCCTCACGGCAACCTTATCTGGCTGTGCTTCAAACGGAATGACTCGATCAGGGTTTCTTGGTGATTACGATGTAGGTAATGACTCCAACTTATTGATAGTGTTTTATGTTCAGATAATGCCCGATGACTTTGTCATGCAGCTCCACCGATTTTGAGAACGACAGCGACTTCCGTCCCAGCCGTGCCAGGTGCTGCCTCAGATTCAGGTTATGCCGCTCAATTCGCTGCGTATATCGCTTGCTGATTACGTGCAGCTTTCCCTTCAGGCGGGATTCATACAGCGGCCAGCCATCCGTCATCCATATCACCACGTCAAAGGGTGACAGCAGGCTCATAAGACGCCCCAGCGTCGCCATCGTGCGTTCACCGAATACGTGCGCAACAACCGTCTTCCGGAGCCTGTCATACGCGTAAAACAGCCAGCGCTGGCGCGATTTAGCCCCGACGTATCCCCACTGTTCGTCCATTTCCGCGCAGACGATGACGTCACTGCCCGGCTGTATGCGCGAGGTTACCGACTGCGGCCTGAGTTTTTTAAATGGCGGAAAATCGTGTTGAGGCCAACGCCCATAATGCGGGCGGTTGCCCGGCATCCAACGCCATTCATGGCCATATCAATGATTTTCTGGTGCGTACCGGGTTGAGAAGCGGTGTAAGTGAACTGCAGTTGCCATGTTTTACGGCAGTGAGAGCAGAGATAGCGCTGATGTCCGGCAGTGCTTTTGCCGTTACGCACCACCCCGTCAGTAGCTGAACAGGAGGGACAGCTGATAGAAACAGAAGCCACTGGAGCACCTCAAAAACACCATCATACACTAAATCAGTAAGTTGGCACCATTACCCAGGTTCTCGATTCGTATTTAAAAAATGATGACTTGATTCGTGAATATTTTGAAAAAATTAACTGACTTTATAGTTTGAGATATTTAATTAAAACAGCGATCGGCATAGAACATGGCGCTGCTGCCCGCGATAATCATGTGATTGGGCGCTCGCGCCCACTAGCCCCAGCGCATCCTTGAGCCGCAGGCCAGTTCCTTATCGGCCTATGGCGATTCCACACTAGCATGGAGCCTCGATAGAGCAAGAGATCCGTTGCCACATGCTCGTGCTGTGGTTTGGGTGTACGGTTGGACAGATGCTGCTGTCAGGACTTCTCGCCAGGCTGCCGCTGCTCGATCTGCAACCGCGCCCGTTCGGTCGCCTGCTGCAACCGCTCCCCCAGCACCGCACGCGGCGGCAGGGTCGTCAGGTATTCGGCTACGTGGATGCCCGACTTGTCCAGCTCCAGCAACTCGATCTGCTCTGACTTCTTGCCGGTACAAAGAATGATGCCCAGCGGCGAGGCTTCCTCCGGTTCGCGTTCGTGCTTGTCGAGCCAACGCAAATAAAGCTCCATCTGCCCCTTGTATGCTGCCTTGAACTCGCCGATCTTCAACTCCACCGCCACCAGCCGCCGCAGCTTGCGGTTATAGAACAGCAGGTCCAGGTGGAAATCCTCGTCGTCGATCTGGATGCGTTTCTGCCGGGCTAGGAAAGAGAAGCCCGCGCCCAACTCCAGCAAAAAAGACTCCATTTCGCGGATGATCGCGGCTTCCAGGTCGCCTTCCTGCCAGGTATCGCGCAGGCCCAGGAAGTCGAGGATGTACGGGTCGCGCATGACCAGCGCCGGCGACATGCGCTGCGCATCGCGCATCGCCGCCAGCTCTTGCGTGATCGTCTCGTCCGGCTTCTTGGACAGCGCCGTGCGCTCGTATAGCATCGAGTCGATGCGCTCGCGTAGCGTCCGCACGCTCCAGCGTTCGGCGCTGGCCATTTGCACGTAGTAGTCCCGCTGGAGCGGGTCTTTTAGCGGCAGCAGCGCCACGAAATGCGACCAGCTCAATTGTCGTGACAGCGTCACGACAATTGGCTCGTCCGAGAAGGTGGCGGCGAACTGCACCATCCGGCGCAGGTTCTTGTCCGCGAAGCTACGTCCGTAGTCGCGGACAAGCTGCGCCGCCAGGGTCGGCAGGATTTCGTCGCCGTACCCGGCCCGCTGCCCGGCAAGCACTTCCGTATGGATGCGCTGGCCAATGCGCCAGAACAGCAATGTCAGCTCGGCATTGACCGCCGAGGCGACGCGCTGGCGCGACGCTTCGATCAGTGCCCGGATGTCGCCCAGCAGCGCGGGCGGCGCTGCTGGCGCTGAGACGGATGCCTTGCGCCGGGTCATGCGGCCACCTCCTTGGCTCCCTGCATCCCGGTGATCGTCTTACGCCGATTCGCCACCAGTTCGGCCGCCTCTCGCACCGGCTTATCCTCGGTGTGGACGTAGCGCATGAACATGACGACGGTCTTGTGCGCCGTTAGCGCCATGCCGACCTTGACCGGGATGCCCGAATTGGCAATGTCGGTCGCCGAACGGTGGCGGATGCCGTGCGTGCCCACGTGCGTAGCGCCAGCCGCCTTGAGCGCACGGCTCCAGCCACCGTAATACTCGCCCGTGGTTAGATGCTTGCCAGCGTGGCTAGGAGAAGGCAGCACATAGCGGCTACCCTCCTGCCGGGGTGCCGTCGAGAGTAGCCGATAGGCTTCCTCGCTCATGGGCTTAGACATGCCGCCTGTCTTGCTGTCAGGCCAGACGACGCGCCGGTTCTGCAAGTCAACCCAGTTCCATTCCAGCGCGATGATTTCCGAGCGGCGGCCGGCGAACTCGAACTGCAGGCGGATTCCCAAAGGGATGACGTAGTTCTCCAGCCCCTCCGACTCGATCTTGTCGAGCTGTCGGAACAGGTTGCCCATTTCTTCGTCGCTGATGAGGTGAGTCGATTTGCCGGCAGGGAACATCGGGACGTGACGGCAAGGGTTGGTACCGTCGGGCCGATAGCCCCATACCTCGGCCATGTTGAACATCTTGCGCAAGACGCTGAATACCTTGTTCGCCTCGGTCTGCTTGTACGAAAGCTTTTCCATCAGTCCGGCGATTTCAGGACGCTTCACGTCCTGAACTTTCTTGCGTCCCAGCAGCGGAATAATGTTGCGATTGATGACAGCCTGATAGCCGGCTTGGGTGCTGAGCTTGTTGCGCTTCTTGGAGTAGTCCTCCATGAACTTCGTGCATAGCTCCTTGATCGTAGGTGCCTGGCGCGCCTCCGCCTTCTCTGCGGCGGGATCTCCGCCTCGGCGGACTTGGGCCAGCCATTCCTGCGCCAGCGACCGCGCCTGTTCGACGGTCAGCTCCCCGTACAGTCCTAGCGAGGGCTTGCGGCGCTCGCCAGCGTTCGTCCGGTACTGGAGCATGAACACCTTGCGACCCGCCGGGGTAATCTTGCACAGGAAGCCGGGGACCAGCGTGTCCCGGAGTTCGACGGCCTCTGCCTGGGGTTGCGCCGCATCGACAGCGGACTTAGTGAGTTTGATCTTAGCCATGATGACTCCTTGGAAAGACCTGGATTCCAAGGGCCGGATAGGAGTCAGGCGGTCGGAAGTCAGGTCAGGTTTCGGAAAGCACCGGCATATGTTGAACTCGCTTAAGTCATTGATAAACCTGCTGTATCGGGCTGTAGCGTAGTCCAGCGAATTTCGGTGCTGGAGTCATGGTGAAATAAAAAAGCCTCCCGTTTAGGCGCCTCTTAAGGATGGGTTTTCGTGGCTAAAGATGAAAAGCAACACGCTTCCCGGTTAGGAGAGTTGCCCAAATCCACTATGCCGGGTGAATGATGTGTTGATCCATGCTGACGGGTAGGTGTATGGGCAGATCCGCAGAGAGCGGCAGGCCAGTTTCATTTGCGGTTTTAGTGATGGGACATCAGGTTATCCACAAAAACGGTGCATAAACCTGTGACCGGAATCTGGATAAGATGGGATAATCATCATCGCGGTGCCATTACCTTGAAAGGGTGACCCGGTACCGGGTCACCCTGCCTCGCTTTTACTTCAGTTCCTCGATATTCAGCATAAATTCTGACGTTCCGCTGACGCCGGAAATCGATGGGAAAATCGGGAAGCTGCGGCTGTCACCCAGACCCAGATCCAGCTGAACGTTTTTGCTCTCCCCTGGTGCTGCGGAAACCCCATTCACCGTAACGCCGAAGGCCGCATCCTTACGTACCGTCAGTATCGCGTCCTGTTTCCCTGTTGCGATAGAACCGTCCTTCTTGCGCAGCTGGCTGGCATACAGTACAGCCAGCGGCGTGTTGTCGGACGTTTTCAGGGCGGTACTGACGGAGATGGTCTTAAGGTTCTCCAGACGTACCAGGTTGTTCGGCAGGTAGTTAAATTCGACGGCGCTTTCTTTAACGTTGTTCATCTCGTCTTTGGCATACACGGTCAACGTGTAGGTTTCACCGTCATTAAGTGACGGGAAGATCTTCGGGTAATTCGGTGTATAGAGATCATTTCCGAGATTTACCCAGGACAACTCAACAGCATCAGATACCGGTCCACCTCGAAGCGTCATGCGAGTTAACGAGGGTTTGGTCAGAGTATCTGCGAGCTGAATTCGGACGTTTTCCAAGCCGAACACTGTCACGTTGCTGGTGATAGGTTTGTTTTCGTAGTTGATACTGATGGACGGCGGCGAGTTATCGACCGTCACGGTTTTGTAGGCTAAGCTTCCCGTGTTGCTGAAAGAATCCTGGGCGTTGAGCTGCACGTTATAGCTGCCCTCCGGGATCTGTTTCAGGTTGAAGTCGTAAGTATAATTCCCGGTTGCTGTGTTACGCCCCGTTTGTTTTCCTGTCACGTTGATATCCGCGTTATTGCGGGATTTGTCAGACAACCACACCCGGCTCAGTTTAACGGCATCGAAATACCATCCGTCTCCTGGCTCGTTGACGAATACCTGAAGAATGTTGGTCGCATCATTGTAGTTGTAGCCAGTAACTGTGGGCCCCTTTGTATGCCAGGCGATGTTTTCCCAGAGCGGCATGAAGAAGGTGGACTCGGTTGTCGAACGCACTTCATAGGCAGTATGTATATAGCCGGTGGTACCGTTTGTAATCGCCTGTGTCAGGTCGACAGTACACGACGTTGACCCGGCAGGGATCTTGCAGGTGGCACTGCCGGTAATTGCTTGTTCGTAGGGGCGTGCTTGCACAGTGAAACGGATCTTGGTTAGGTTCACCGGCATATCTGAAGCCAGAAAATTTTTCCAGTCGACGCTATTGAACCAAGTGCCGTCAGACTTCTGTCGCTCAATCGCAGGACTCCCCCACGCAGGACTTTTTACCGCCGCCGGGTCCCAGTTCAGCCAGGAGGCGTACTGAGTCAGACCGCCACCGGCCCATTGGTACCTGTTCACAGGGCGATAGTAGTTTCCATCCAGAGTACCCTGTGGGAGCTTCACTTCTACGTACACATAGGTCGTGTCTTCTGAAATAACCTTAGAGCCGCCATAATTGTTAAGAATGGTGATGCCGCCGTTACGGTATGGCTGCCAGTTAGTTCGGGGAATACGAATGACCATCCGGTACGGGTTTTCGAGTACAGAGAGCCCCCGCACAAACGGTACGTACCCTGAAGAGATCCCTGGAACCACACTCGTACTGACTCGTGAGTCATGGACCGCAAAGGGCGTATATTCACCTATCTGGTCATCAAATAAAAAGCGCTGCGGAGGAATATTCAGCGTGTTTCCGGCCTTATCAGTGATGATAAAATTGAAGGTGAATTCTTCATTGAGATCGCTGGTGGGCATGCCAGGTTGAGTGACCGCTTCCTTTATCCAGGGGTAAAAGGCACGTTTTGCCGCCGTGTCGTAGCTGAGTGTATTATCGGAAACGACTGTTCCATTGCTGCGCTTGATGACCAACCGGATCTTGTCTATGCCATACGCATCATCAACGCCGTCAGCAAAGATGGAAAACTGGCCAGAACCTCCGCGACCGAGCTCCCAAAGTGGTCCACTCAGGACCATGTCATAGCCTGCGTTCTGGCTTGGGTATATGCTGGTGTACTTCGGCGCTGTAGTATCGATGGTGAAACGATACGTTGTGGAACTTACGACGGCTTGCTGGAGATCTAGCGTGTCATTGATTACCGTGAAAGACCCTTCACCAAGTGCAGGTAACCCCATGTCCTTTCCGTAATACTCTGTGCCGTCGGCAGCAACAATGCGGTCTGCAACACTTATCTTGGCCGTTAGTCCCGAATACATAACCTTTTTATCACTGTCCCTGGTTACAGTCACACGTTCGTACCGGTCTAGACCGGAAATTAAGTTTAGGGTCAGGGCGCCAGCCGGATTGAGATAGCTCTGCGTTGCAGGCTTAAGCGTCATTGCCAGCTGATTGGTGTCGGTATAGGAATAACTGAAAATCTGAGCCGCCGCCGGATAAGTTGAAGAGATGGCCGTGGCAATGATACAGCCTGTCAGTATTTTACGCATGTGATGCTCCCGGGATGTATTTGTCCCTATTTTACAAAATCATTTCTTCTGACCTTGCTGGTTATCAGAGGTATTTCATAGCTTTAAACTTTTGAAAATGTCCGTTATAACAACTTTGGCGAGGTAAAAATTGGCAACGGATTGACTATTGAGATGGATCTTCACCAGGACGAGAAAAAGTGACTTTTCGTACACGAACAAGTAAGCAAGAATTCATGTTTTGATGTAAATGCCACAGTGCGGGAACTGAAAGATATGGGTGGAGGTTTGGCTATATTTCAGCAAGGTGCCGACTTAACGACACCCCAAAATTATTCAGAACTGCGGGAATTCCACGGCAAACTCAGATGTACCAGAAACGCCACTCTTTCCTGGTGTGACAGAATAAATACGTTCTTCACCCTGCCCCATATCAAAAATGATTGCCTTTGTCTCTCCTGGCGCAACGGTTACGCCAGCTACACTTACCGGGAAGTCAGCATCTTTCCGCACGGACAGCGTACCGTTTAACTGCCCAGTAATGACAGAACCATCCTTTCGGCGAAGTACGCTTGTCCGGATAAAAGCCAGTGGCTGGTTATCCGTGGTCTTTAGTGCAGCCGCAGTAGCAAGGGTACGTAGCCTGTCCAGAGTGATCATGTTTGCTGGTTGATAGAGGAAATTGAGCTTTTTCGAGGACCGGTTTCCAGAGGCATCGACTGCGTGAGCTTCAATTGTATAAATGCCATCCTCTTTTGCTATTACGGGAAAGATACGCGGGTACTCTGGCGTATAAACTCCTGAGCCCTGACTGGAATAAGCTAATGTCACCTGTTCACTGTTTGGTCCACCGCTCAACACCAGTGATTCAAGCGAGGCGTCACCTGAAGGGTCAGCTACACTAATTCTGAGGTTTTCTAGTCCCTTAACCAGTTTGCCTTCAGGATCATCATTCAGATACCGGTAGGAAATTAGAGGGGCAGTGGAGTCAATGGTAAGCAAATCATTTATCACGTAGTTTGCCGTGTTGCCCACAAGATCTCTTGCATAGGCGGACAGAACGGTATATTTGCCGTCCGGCAGATCAGCATAGGAAATGACCGCGTTTTTTGTTTTAAAATCACTCTCTGTCCATGTCCTGGCGGGTAGGTCAATCACATTCCCCGTTTCGGTTTTAAGCACCACGCCAAATTCTCGGGTATCCCATGCTCCTATTTGCCATCCATTTATCCGGTCATCATCAGTAACCGTCATGGTTACATTTTTATCCATACGGTTAATTTTTACGGCGTTAATAACCGGTGGGTTGTTATCCCAAATCACTACGAATGCCCCAGCCAGATTATCATAAATAGCAGTACCGTCTTTACCTGAGACCAGATGGATGTATTGCATCCCCTTATCGGAAGTAAAGGTATAATCCACGTTCATGGTACAACCAGTGCTTCCTACCGGGATAAGGCAGTACCAGTTACGGTTCGAATTAGCTGCAACCCGTTGTACATAGTTACGAGGTTCGGTAGTCACGCGTATTTGGGTAAATTTGGCAGTTCTTACATTCCCAGTAGCACTGCTCCATTTACCGGTATCACTACGAAAAATTTCTTTGCTTGTGACCTTTGGTGCAAGTTCCATGGTTGGGGAAGGAGTGAAAGATAACTCAGAGTGATGGTACCGACGAACGCCTCCCGCAAGTGTCTGGAATTCGTGATAAATATCACCGGTACTGGGGAAAACAAAATTGAACGAATAAATATTATATGTGCTGTCAGAACTTTGATAATTGGCATCTGCCCACCCAAAGCTTGTTTTATTAGCAGCAGTAAAGTTACTTTTATTCCTGAGTACCCGCAATGATATTGGATTACTGTAAACAGTTATCCCAGCTGAGTAGTTTTCCCAGGTATTTGTCCTGGTATTAAGCACCTGTAGAACAGAAGGAGGGTTGACCCGATCAATCACACTTTGTCTGCTTACTGATGCTTTATTTCCTGCCTTGTCATAAACATAAAGGCCCATACGGTATTCAGACTGAGAAGCTGGCGCCAGGGCTGGATCGCTCGCAGTAGTATTTTGGACGGTTACTGAATTATCGACCAGGTTAATTACAGCCCCTCTCTTTCGTTCAACGCCGTTCGAATCGACAAGAAAGTACTCAGCCCGGTCGAGACCAGAGCGACTGTCTGAAAGGCCTGAAAAGACGAGAGCCTGAACAGAGGCATACTGCATACCTGAAGGAACGCTGGTAAAGATGGCTTCGCTACCATATTGCCATCCATTTCGCGTATATCCAATTGTGCTAGTTTTAGGGGGAGTGCGGTCGATAGATATAACGTAGTCCCGGCGAGAAATTTCATTATTTTGGAGATCTGTGATCACTTCCCTCAGGGTGTAATTATCTTCACCAAACGCAGGGACACTTAACCTTTTTCCATAATAGTCATACCCGCTACTGGAGGTCATACGGTCATCAACCGTAACTTTGCTACTTTTCGTGCTCCACAAGCTTGCACCGTTGACATTAAGTAACGACAACTGGACGTACCGGTCTAAGCCGGAGATTACATCAGCCTCGAATGAGGTTGCTGGATTAATCCACTGCACAGATGGAACAACAATCTTTGGTTGATTCTGAGTGTCATTGAATCTTAACTCTGCAATCTCAGCTTGTGCCGTAAACGAAAAAGCTATGAGTGGTGCTAAAAGTATCGCCCTGCATTTCATGATTATCCTCCCCCAGTCAGGTATCAATAATACCAAGTGAGCAAGGCTAACTTTTCTGGGAAGGGGATATAAAAAACAAGAAAAAAAGAGTGAAATGTTCGCCAATAAAAGCAGGAATGCGAAGTGCTTAACATGCACTATTAATCACAGTTTATCTCATCCTGAGTAATAACCACTGCTCGGGCTCCCCGCTATCTTGTAGGGAGCCCATAAAGGGAGCAATCTGTACCAACTCCTTTAACAGGTTAGTTTTCAAACCAGGGCGAATCGGCAGCGTTGGCGGAGTCTTCACTTTGCGGTGACTCTCCCAGAAATTGCACTTCATGTACCGGTTTACTTTTCCCCAGGCTCTGCTGGAAATCATCCATCATAAATTCAACATCATTTTGGTCCTCTGGCAGGCCAGGTGAGATTTCAGACATGGTCTTTCCTTCAGTTAAAGGCATTCTACATACAGAACACGGACGGAGACGGCAGTGTTGTCAAACTCGTTATCGAAGGTGTCCATCCATTCAGCACGGTATCCCTCGCCCAGCAGGTTATCGATCCCCTGAAGGGATAGCGGCAGGACGGCCGCTAAACGCCCGCCGGAAACGAGATGAGACGCAGCGGCCAGTAGATGGAGTTTAGCCCGGTTGTCAGCAAAAGGTGGGTTCATCACCACGCAGTCGAATTTCTGATTTGGGTTCGCTGCTGACCATGCCAGAAAATCGGCCTCCGTTGTATCGTAACCTTTAGCTCGGGAGACCAGACAATTTAGTGTATCCAGTTCGATGCCGGTAACGTTGACGCTCTTAGGAAAACATTGCAGCAAATCCCCGTGCCCGATGCTTGGCTCTAGCAGTCGCTCCCCCTCCCCGGTCGCAATAATGGATGCGACGTATTCACTGAGTCGCAGCGATGAAGGGTAAAACTGGTGGGATACAATATCGGGCATGGCACCCATATGACCGATGAAGCGCATCACTTCGGTCGGGTCATAATCAAATGTCACATGGTAGCTAGTAATCCGGGCACCGAGGAACCGCAGAACCTCCGCGTTCACCTGCCGCGTTTTATCAGCGAACTCACCGGCATAACCGAGCGATGTCCAGCTGGACCATTCCTTTTCATTCCGAGTGAATTCCAGCTCTGCGAGCTGCATCCGTGAATGAAAATCGATGCAGCGTTTCAGTGCCGGGAACTCCTGCAACGTGGCTTTGTAATGGGCTAAGCGTTCAGTAGGCAGCGCCAGAGGGACAATGGCAGCAAGAATGTTGTTAAGCCGTTCTGCAATATCAGGATGTACATCAATGTGCATCGAACCATTCTTGTAAACCCGAAAACGAATACTGTTGCCATCCAGGCTGATCCAATTTCTGAACCCAGCATGACCAACCATATTCTCAACCATTTTTTTCGTGTCATAGACCGGTTTAACTGTTTCTCCCCGGAAATAAGAACAGATCACCCGCAGTTCCGACAGTGGCATGAGTCCTGATTCTTTGAATTCAACTTTAAGTTTTACCCACTTGTCTTTCACCCCTTCACAGACACCGACGGTGATCATGCGGGTTGAGAAACCAAAAGCTTTATTGGTTTTGTGGTGACGGCTTAATGATTGAAAAACGGCATAGACGCGCTCTTTAATGAACTGATGCCGGTCATTGAGCAATGTGACAACCGTGGCAACTACTGCGTCGAGTGTAAACTCAGGGATCTCTTGCGGAGGCCGGTGATACCGGTCAGCAGTAAATTGCTTGTCCCATTCGTTCTTTTTTTCGTCAGACATCACGGACAGCACATCGGTAAGGGCCATTACCCGCTTCCAGTACTCAGAACGAAGTGCATTTTCTGCGTACAGGGCATCTGTTTCTGAAATGAGATGGTTATAGCCCGAGAGGTAGGAATAGAGCTTCTGATTTCCGTATTTCATAAACTGAGTGGACATGGACCTCAGTAAACTAAGCTCTTCGTTATAGGATTCGACCTGGCTGGCAATGATGCCAAGCTCTTCCCGCATTTCGGGCAGAAAGTTATCCTCGTTAACACTGAGGCCAGTTAGGGGCATACAAGCGACCAGAGAGTTCCCTGGGGCGCCAATTTGGGGGAAATTAGATTCAACAGCAGACATAGTATCAGTCCTTTATGTAGGAATTATCTATTACCAGGATATCAACCTCGTTCAAAAAGCTAATAGGTTGGGCGACATAAAAATCTCGAAAGTTGCGCTGCGGGAGGTAGGACAGACAGATGTCGTTTTAATGAAGAGAAAGCGTGCCGGAGACAGGACAAAAAAAAGCCCCTACTTAGTAGGGGCAATGGGCGAGAGCCTGGGTGGCTCGTTCTTGAATATCGTACTTCTAATTATGTGCTACTCATAAGTTGAAATGCTTAATTCAAGCCTGTGCTGGTGGTGCTTCAGATTGTGGTTCTCCGCCAGTATTTGTGTTTTTCGCGGATTTGTAAGTCACTTTCTCCCCTTTCAATCGAGCTTGCCGATTTTCGACCCGGCGAAGCTGCTTGTTTTCTGCTTCAGTGATCTCACTTTGCAGGTTCTTGAGCATCTCCAGCATGCTTCGGTTCAACGTAAAGGAAATTTCTTCATCTTCGCTGGAGTCGGTCACTTCGGGAAGTTGGATATCACCGAGTTTCTGCAACAAACTCGTAGTGATGAGTTTGACCCCTTCTACGGCTTTTGTGGCGAGAACAGGTGGAACACGTGCCGGTTTAAAATCGGAAGGGACAACACGAATACTGCCACGTGGCGTCTTCTTAATCTTGATACCGCTTGAATCAGCTTTCTCAAGCTCGGCGATCATTTTTTCGATACGAGAGATGGCTTCCGTTTCACCGAACTCATCAATAAGGGATAGGACTGCAACATAGGAAATAGCATCGGCATGGATTAATTTTTTGATGTAGACAGAGCATCCGGTCAGACGAATGAGAGCAGCAATGGTTGTACTACTCTTGCCCTCACGTTCGGCAATACGATCAAGCGACCATCCGCCCAGCGCCTGAAGACGTCTGTAGGATTCACCCAGTGCCACTGGAGAAAGAGCCAGACCACGGTTCCCGTCAATTGTCGTCAGTTCGCAGCTGATCTCATCGGCTTTCATCTCGATGCAAAGAATGGTGAGGTCAGTATGTCCTTCTGCCTGAGCCATTAAAGCCGCTTTTAAACGGCAATGGCCCTGGCAAACGTACGGAATACCGTCTTTGATCAGAACGCGTATAGGGTCAACGTAATCACCCCGGATGAATGCACACTTGATGTTATTGAGATGATCTACGACTTCCGGCAGCTGGTAATATGCCTCCCCCATCCCCATCTCACGGGAGTTGAAGCCTGGCGAGATTTGAACCACTGAAGGGTTGATAGCCCAAGCTTTTTGTTCAGTGACTTCATTACAAAGGTCAGGGTTCGCGTCGCGGAACTGCTTCATGCCACTGACGAATCGGCCGGAACCTGTCACTGTTGAAAATGACACGAGGGGTGATTTAAAGACCCGTGAGTTAGTTTGCTGGGAATCAGTCATCAGATCACTCATAGATACTCCGTTGTATTCTTTTTTGCCATACCTTTCATCTGTGCGTGAATACTACCGGAAAAAAAAATCTCACTTTTTCGTTAAAAAGGTACTTTTGGGGTTTATTCCGAATTTCGCGAAGCAAAACGTTCTGATGCTCAGACCTAAAAGATTAAATAAACAATTAAAAACAAATGTTTATGCGAGCTAAGAAGGTAGTTAACTTTTTTGCCAAAAAGTGAAAAAAAATAAAAAAATGTGTCGGAATGAAAATTTCTTTCACAACACCCGCGATTTTCCCTGCTTAAACCTTGTTGGTTGTAATCCGGCTTTCGGTACCATAAGGGTGACATACCGATAATGCTTAAAGGAGAATACGCGTTGCGAAAACATACACCAATCATCAAATGGGCGGGGGGTAAAACCAAACTGATGCCATTCATCAGTCAGCATTTCCCACATGATCAGAGCCGTCGGTGGGTCGAACCACTTATCGGCGGGGGCGCTGTGTTCCTTAACATGTTTGCCACCGATGCACTCTTGGCAGACAGTAATCCGGATCTAATCAATCTGTACCGCAACATCCAGCGGAATAAATCGGCATTCATCAGAGAAGTGAATCTTCTGGCGGAAAGGGAATTTGATAAAGAGGATTACTTAAAGCTGAGGAACACGTTTAACAGCACCAGTTTGGATGATGCCCCGCTGCAACGAGCAGTCCTTTTCTACGCAATGAACCGACTCGGATATAACGGCCTGTGTCGTTACAATCTGAAACGTAAGTACTCAGTTCCGTGGGGGAATCGATCCAAGTTAACTCTGGACCCCCAGAAAGTCGATTATCTCTCATTCAGACTTTCTGGCGTTGAGCTGACAACCGCAGATTTTGGTCTGACGTTGGAGAGTGCTGGTGGTTGTGACCAAATTTATTGCGATCCGCCTTATGATAAAATCAGCAAAACCAGCTTTGTCAGTTATGACGGCATACCGTTCAATAAGAGCGCACATGTTAAACTGGCGGATATGCTGGTGGCAGCTCATCGTAAAGGGGCTTCAGTGGCCATATCCAACAGCTTGACTCCCTTTACGCTGGAGCTCTATGAAGAACGCGGTTTTGAAATTCATACTCTCAATGCTTACCGTTCTGTCGGCAGTCAATCAAAATCGCGAAAAAAGGAAAAAGAGATCCTGGCTGTCCTTCGTTAAGTGACAGTCAGTGGTTAGTCGATCGGGCTTATCCATTCCTCAAAGCTCAAAACTTCGGAATGGTCCCGACTGGCATAAGGAATAAACTGAAGCTCTTCGATGGACCGCTCCCCTCTCTTACCTTCACAAATAAACGATATAAGCCCCAGATCTGCAAGTTGGGTAAGAACATGCATGATTCGTACGTTCACCGTCTGCAACTGAAGAGCGTTAGCAATATCGGTAATTTTATGGGAATGGCGCCGAGACTTTCGCAAATATTCAAAAATGACAAGTTGGGTATTACGTCTCTTCAATAACTTCTCGGTCATAAATTCCTGAATTAACCCCCCAAGTAACACCAAGATCGGCCGCAGCACACCAGGGAACATCAAAGTATAAGACTGTGATGTTTTGATCAGTGTAAAGGACGTCAGAAAGCTAAAGTTCAGGCGCTTCTTTGAATACGGGATATATACGGCCAATGTAGTCGACAAGTGAGTAAGTAATTCTTCCAGATGATCCAATGTGATCATTGCTGTTTTATCGGTATTACGCAGACCGTGATAATCAATAAATGCCACTCTGGCACGACTCAGCCATTCATGTATGTTAATGGATACAGTGAACGGAGCATTTTCATCGACAACGTTGGCGGCATGATCAGCGAGCTGGTTGTGGATTAGCATAGACAGCTGGTAAAACGGAAACCGGCAGGATGGATGACACTGTAGTCCCGTTAGGGTAAGTTTTGTAGTACTCGAGCCATTTAGCGGAAAAGTAACTTTCCGGGATATAATTTTTGCTGACGCTCTTGCTGACTTGCAGATGAACCCAAGTCCAAGATCATTTTGCATACATCACTCCGTTTTAACAAAATCGCCTTAACCTGAATGTTAAGGAGAATAAAATTAAATATATAATTAATAAGATTATCATTTTTAATTTAAAAGATTAGTTAATAACGGGTGTTGAATTTAAAGAAATAGGCATATTTTTCGGAGTTTAAAACCGGGTAAAAACCCGATGCGTGAGCAACAAATTTGACGTGAGTGAGTCGGCACGACAGTGCAGAAAGCCTGTGGCTAATGAATAAACACCCTGTATTTGGGAGTTCTGTTCACTACGCACTAGGCTTTGTGGTTAATTTAAACACCGTCAGTAATGCGTAGGGCACAGAGTCAAAATAGTGGATCTTTCTCACCCTTCCGGAAAGATGATAGCTATGCCCCAATAAAACATGATCCTGCACATTACCTGTTAATGCGAATCCATCATTCTGCTTTTTGCCTGTAAAAGTAAAAAAGTAGCTGTGGGAGCCTTTTGAAAAAGCAGCTCGCACTTCTGTAAAAATGATATCAATACTCACTACATCACCAATGCTGAAAGAATGCTCAACAGGTACATCAGCGTTTTCTGGCAAATCTTTAGAAACGGGTTGGTAAGTTGAGTAGAAAGATTCTAACTGACGAACTGTTAAAAAGAGATTGTTGTTTAACTGCTGTGAAATGCTTACTGCAAACTTAGAATTATCGGCTTGTAACAATGCCAGGTGCCCGCTGTGCCTACGTTTCCAAGCGTCTAGATCGGGATTGCAGCGAAATTCCGGGATAGTTTCAAGAAATTCGATGCCCTCTTTCAGTACCAGTTTTTCCTCTGTGGCCGGTGACGTTTTGCTTCCATTACATGTCACGCAGACGGCGTTTGCGATTTCTCCTGTCCCTCCGCAGGCAAAGCATTCACGTGTGATCATGGCATAATAGTGCCCATCGTTACCGTGGAAAGGCTTTACGACCGCTGGCAATAAATAACCATCGTGAGTAAAAAAAATTGAATGTTTCATTTTTTAAGGTTCTCCAGACGTCCCTCCACGATAAGTAAAGCGTCAGTCACTTTCTGTACATACTGATCATGTCCTTCTTCAAAATGATCAAAGCGCTTACCAGCGTTGATCTCAACAATGTTACGGTCGAGCGAGGCTTTCGCAATAAGTAAATCGTTAAAAGTATTAATGACGGTAAAATGTACAATCTTGTCCATAAATTATCCTCAGCTATCTACTCATTTGTCAAAAGGTCACGAATTTCGTTCAGTTCTGTAACCTTAGATTTTGGAATGATGATTGCAGTATTTTCATCATTTAGAAGACTTAATACAAGTTGAAGTTTTGCTTCATCTAAAGTGATCTTTACACTTTCATTTGTTTTTGTGATTAAAGTGTTACTGACGTTCATAAATAAATTAGAATGCTGTCCGTCTAAAATTAATTCTGTCAGTTTATTATTGTCTGACATTGTTGACCCTACATTATCAATCAAACCAATAAATTCATTTTTTAACCGTTCAGTTTTTTTATGTGAAAGACGTTTAATACCTAACGAACTGCGAGTGATAGACTTTGTTTTAATGTCTTTAGGGTTAATATGTACAGGAGGTTTTTCCTGTTCTTCGAGTGGCTCACTGTTTGTTGCTGTTTCAACGGTTGTTGGTTTCGATAAATCAAGTACGCCAGAAGATGGCACTAAAAAAGAACAGGACTCCAAGTGTGCAAGGACTTTTGCATGATCATTGGAATACTTCAACATGATTTCAATCGCGAGTGTTTTTTTAATAAGGTTTAGGCTGATTAAACGTTGCAGTTCTAAAGGCATATCAAGGATTTTAAGCTGATTGCGAATCGCTGTGCCAGACCGCTGATAGCGCATAGCAAGGGATTCAACGGTAGAGCCAAGCTTCAGGGTCTCTGCGAGTGCGTAAGCTAGTGCAACGGGATTGAGACTGTTATTCCTGTTCCCATCAAGGTTCTCTAGGTATTCTTCGATTTTATCCTTGTAGTGCATAAGTACGACTGAAAAGAGCTGGATGTCAGCTCCTTCCGCGAGAGCAAGCAATAATGCTCTGTAACGACAATGCCCTTGCCGGACAACGTACTTGGAGTCCTTCTTTACTACCTTAATTAAATCAACACGTCGCCCCTCTTTATAGGCTTGCTTGAGAGAAATAATTGCCGATTTTACTGGCTCCTGTTCGTAACAAAGATCACCGATTACCGCTTCCCGTGGATTAAATCCAGGCTCGATAATAAGATCTTTTGGGCTGATTTCAATAATCTGATAGTCGCAATGATTCATATAAGCACCTTTTTTTATTACATGATACATTAATGCTCTCAGATTCAAACAACTCTGAAGGCATAAAAAACAAAATTTCTTTTAGTGGTTAGGTATCTTACTAATTCAAAAATAGGCTGTTTTAAAAATTAAATTAAAAAGAAAATCTGAATAGTTTGAATTTATCTTTCTTAATAACTTCATGCTAACTGATATTTTTCCCGGCTGCATTCTATACAGGGTTTGTATCCAATCCTAAATTTGTAGGGCCAGAGCTCTTTCTCAGAGGGAATTTATCCCCGTTTTCCACAAGATAGATCAATTCTTTAGATCAATAGAGATCAATAGAGAACAATAAAGATCACGACCATTGTAACGTGATGATTTTTAAAAGAAATAGCAATGATCCGGCATTCAGGTGCATGCGAAAAGCATTTGATCGAATAAGAAAAGCATTTACTTGAATTGAAAAGGCATTTAGTTTAATGCGTGAAAAGCATTTGGACGAATAATCTATTCACAGCTAAATGTAGAAAGGGAAAAACATGGTGGGTAAGTTTAAATGAGTGATAACAATGAGTTAGCACATCCGTTTGATGTGACCAACACGGATACAGGGAGGACTTATCAACTGAGTCCAAACTCTTCGAAATCGGTCCAACCCATTGCTTTACTGCGCTTAAGTGTTTTTACCCCGGTGGGAACTAAAGAGAAGCGATTCAGAAATTTTGAGGTTGATGCTTCTGATGAGTTGTCGAGCATGGAACTGGCCCGGTCAGAAGGATACGATGACATCCGGATCACTGGCCTTAAGCTTTCGATGTCCACGGACTTCAAGTGTTGGCTTGGGTGCATTATGGCGTTCAGTAAATATGGATTCGCCTCCGAGAAAATAACATTGTCGTTCAATGAGTTTGCAAAAATGTGTGGTATCAGTTCTACAAATATCAACAAGCGAACCCGTTCACGATTTCAGGAAGCGCTGGCAAACCTCGCGTCCGTTGTTATTTCTTTCCGTGATTCTAAAACTGAACGCTTCACTGTCACACACCTTGTGCAGAAAGCTATGATTGACCCTAAGAAGGACACAGTAGAGCTCGTGGGTGATCCCTCGATGTGGGAGCTTTACCGGTATGATCATAAAACCCTATTAAGCTTACAGGTACTGTCGGTTCTCGCCAAAAAAGAAGCTGCACAGAGCCTGTACATCTATTTTGAGGCAATGCCTGCCGGAACGTTATTCGTTAACATGAAGCGTTTGCGTGAGCGGCTTCTTTTGACGACTCCAGTACGTACTCAAAACCAGATCATCAGAAAGGCTATGCTGGAGTTAAAATCAATAGGATACCTTGAATATCAAGAGGTTAAGAAAGGTAGAGATATTCAGTTCCAGATTTTTAAGAGAAGTCCAAAGCTTGCTCTGGCAAAACAAAGCTGATCCTCTGGTTCAGTTCGCAGAAAAGTAACTTTGGATGTAATGAGGCGTACGGGCATTCATCCAAATGCTTTTTTGGACGCCTCTGCTGATATGAATACCCTTCCCTGCTTCCCTGCTTCCCTGCTTCCCTGCTTCCCTGCTTCCTTTCTTACTTTTGCTTAAGCACCCTGGGAATTTTGAGCATTCGATCGAATGCTTTATTTAACTAATTTTCACTGAGTTAGATAACGAATACTAAGCAATTGATTTTGAATGATTTAATCAGAAGTCATTCATCCAGATGCCTTTAGATAAAACTACCCATCAACGTTTGTGCATAGTGGCTATACGTGAAAAATCCCTGTCCTTCTCATGTCACACTGAGATTTGCACAGAAAATTAAAGCCTGTAATTGTCTGGGACATGATTAGAACAGAGGCGTTTTGATAAATATCCAGTTCAAAACAGAGGTCCCATAAGTAAACATAACCTCATGAAAATAAAAGCAAATCGTTTAAAAATCCCATAGTGGTGGTGAAAAGCATTTGCTTCAATGGGGGGAGAAAAGTGACCTTTGTGAAAAGCACTTGCTTCAATGGCGACAGAAAAGTGCCTTTTGTATAAAAGCATTTGCTTGAATGAGTTTGTGTAAGGTGCCTACGTTGGAAACCCCTGGCATGAATGAGGCGGGAAGATGCCTTTAGCTGAAAAGCATTTGCATGAATGGGACAGTAAAAAGGTGCCTTTAGCTGAAAGCATTTGCATGAATGGGGCCGCAAACGGTGGCATTGGTCGAAAAGCATTTGCATGAATGGTGCAGCAAACGGGGCATTGGTCGAAAAGCATTTGCATGAATGGGATAGTAAAAGGTGCTTTTGGTTGACAGGCATTTGCATGAATGGCGCCGTAACGGTGTCTTTGACCGGAAAGCATTTGGATGAATCGACCTGAAAAGGTGCCTTTGGACTGAAAGTACCTCTCTTAATGGGATTCGATAGCTGAATTTCACCAAAAAGCATTTACATGAATGGAATAGTAAAAGTTGCCCTTGGTCGAAAAGCAACTGCATGAATGAGCCCGGAAAAGGTTCCTTTGGTCGAAAAGCATTTGCATGAATGGGTTTCGGATATGTGTCTTTGCTACAAAGGCATTTGCATGAATGAGGCTGGAAAAGGCGCATTGTTTGAAAAGCATTTGCATGAATGGGGCGACACACAGGATGTGGCTGAAAAGCACTTGTATCAATGGGAAAAGTGACTTTTTTAGAATGACATCCTTACACAGAGCTTTCTCAAATATCGGACTGGATGGTTATCACAAAAATGGTGAAGAGATAGACGATGAACTTCTTCCCTATAAAGAAAAAATAACCTGCCTCACCTTCTTCAATCCGATATACACACGGTATTCACATGTGACATTCATAGGCTAAAAAAACACCAGGCGCAATTAAGGGAAAAAAAGGGTGGTTAACAGAAAAATGAAAGAAAAATAAAAAGTATTATGCAAATGCGTTTACGTGAACTCAAATCAACACGGAGTAATTATGGAACTGACATTGAATACTAACGTTGAAAGAGAACAAACTAACGCTTTTGCATTTCTGAAGTCTAAACATGCAAAAGTGCCTTTGTTTATTCTCCTGTTTTTAGCAAGTTGCGGTTTAGCGTACGCGGGTTCCGACGACGGAGCCTTCGGCGATATCTGGGCCTACATGAGCGAAGCATTAACTGGTGCGCCGGGTAAAATCATCGCTTGCGGCATGTTGTTCTCCGTAGCTTATTTCGGCGTTGTAAAACCTAACCTTGGTTTGGCGCTGGTTTCAGCATTAATGATGCTGATTATGGCAAACGGTGAAAAAATTATCAGCACGTTCCTGGATGCTGGTATCCCGCTGTGATTTGTTAGAACAATAACGATGAGGGGGATATTCCCCCTCTCTGGAGTTTTTATGACAAGTCAGTACGAGGTACCTCCACATACCTATCGTTTCCCTTACAGAATTAATATGCCTTTGTTGATTCTATTCTGGGATGCAAAGCAATTGGGTATAACATTCGTGACTATCGCGAGTGGTAATATTTTTGATTTCTTTATAACTTCTGTAGTTGTTGCGGTTGTGTTTTGGTTTGCATATAAAAAAGCAGCTGAAGAAGGAGTTAGAGGAAAACTCAAACACAAACTGTGGTGGTTCGGCTTGTTTCCAGGGAAATCAGTGTTTAGTAGTCGTTACTTTACCGATCCATTTATCAGAAACCTCTATTCTTGATGGAGCTAAGAATGAAACTTCTCAGCAAGCTTAAAATTCCATTCATTAAAAGTGCCAGTAATGGCGATTTTGATAAAAAGGACGAGACTTCGCAAAATGGAGGCGAAGACTCAAAAGGACGCTTTCGGGATTCTAAAGCTCGCTTTAGTAAAGAGATTGAAGCTTCTGAAATTGGAATTACTTATAGTGCATTGATTAAACGTGACGAAAAACTCTTACGTGTGAATTCAATTGCTATATTAGTCATCGCAGTTTTAGTGGTAAAAAATCAATTTCTTACCGATCCTGTGACTATTGTGCTTCCGCCTAATATGACGGAAGAAGTTAAAGTTGTGGGAAATAAAGCCTCAGAGTCATATAAAACTCAATGGGCCTTATTCTTCAGTACTTTAATTGGGAACATAAACCCAACAAACATAGGCTTTGTAACAACAACCATATTGGATGCGCTTTCTCCGGATTTACAGGCGAAAACCCGTGAGTCATTACAGCAGCAGACCAATATTATGCAAGCTCGTGGTGTTGAACAGTCATTTAAACCGATCGATATGTATTATGACACCAAAAATGACATGGTCTATGTCTGGGGAACGAAATCAACGCGTTTGATTAATGTTCCGGACAAAACAGAATCATCAAAATGGACGTTTGAATGGGTGCTGGGTATGAAAAACGGACGACCACGCATAGCCTATGTAAATCAGTATTCTGGTACACCAAATATTAAGAAAATTACAATCAACGGCAAAGAACAACTGGCAACACTCGATAATCCCCCGCCGTCTACAGGTAACTAATTATGACTTCTAAAAAGGGCTTTCGCTGTCACGCGATTACAGCAATGATCTTGCTGGCAACTTCGAATGTAGTCTTTGCTGAAGACTATCAGTTACCGGCGACAGTAAATAACCCGGTTGTTATGCCTGTCGGGGCAGATGAATTTCAGAATGGTGTGAAAAATGCGATTATTAAAGAATCTGGCACCGGCCCCGCGCCTGAGACGTCACAAGCAACAAAACCGACCACTGAACTACCAAGTCTTTCACCTGCAAGTAGTGCCTCCCCAGCTGTCAATGAGATAACTGGCGCATTGTCAAAAAACCCTACGCTTGTCGGTTATCAGCAACAGGTTAAATCCGGAAATTTTGATAGTTACGGAAGACCGGCAGGGAAAGAGCCTCAACAAAATGCACAAAGCACCGGGGCCCCTTCAAAAGCAGATGAGTTATATGTAGAGGCTCGTAATCGCTACAAAGAAGTGCAGCGAGTAAACGTCCCACCGGGTGGGAATATTGTACTGCCAGTTTCACGGGGTCTGCAAAACAGAATTTCAACTTCATTTAAAAACGCATCTGTAAGTACTTCAACGCCAGGTGATGAAGCCAGTATTTTCGTTAACGGCGGCGATGTATTTATTTCAACAAACACGGATAAGCCAATTGGAATAATGCTTTCAGAAGATTCAGTGCCTGAATCGACTTATAACCTGACACTGGTTCCACTGGATGTTCCTGGTGCAATGATTTCGGTCACAACTTCTTTGAGCCCGACAATGCAGGCGAAACGTGAGACATCTTTGGATAAACATAATTATGATGAGATGCTGGCACGATCCCAGTCAGAAGAGTTGGCACCATCTGACCCTCGTCAGGATGACCATAAACAGCGGATCATTGATTTACTGACTCCGGTTGCGCTAGGTGAGGTTCCTTCTGGTTTTAGTTTACAAGAAGACCGCTTGTCACGTATACCGAGCTCAGAGCAGTCCCCGTGTAATTTCAATATGTATTCAAAGTTAGGGCAAAGACTTGTGGGATCTAGGGAATTGATAGATGTCATTCTTGTTAAAAATGACAAGCCTTACGGACAAGTTGTCGCTGATCAGCAATGTATAACTGAAGGAGTAATTGCAAGTGCTTTGTTCGATAAAGCATTTCTTCAGCCTGGAGAGGAAACCGAGCTTTACATTGTGCGGGATAAATTATTTAAAGAGCGCCAGACTCGTGTAACCACACGACCAAGCCTGATTAAAAGATAAAATGAGAAAAGCTACTTTTCTTACAGGGGTCTCATTTGGACTAGTCGTTTTTTTGGGTACCAGTTATTACTACCAAACTGAGTACATTCCAAAAGGAACAGTGAATATAGTTCCCGATGACCACCGACCGGGTGAGACAGTTGACGATGCGTTTGAAGAACATACGATAATTATAAGCGACCCTACCCTTGCGCAAAAATTCGTTGGAAGCTCAACCGAGTTTGAAAGTCGGCGCGGAGTTAAGGAAATTAAAGAAGTTGGTTCGCTTAATAATGGTAAGGATTTTGCCCCTGTTGAATCCGATAATTCAGGATTGAATTTTAAAGATAAATGGCCCAGGGCGGGTGAACCTTATATCGTGCCTCAGATGACAGAAAACGAACGAAATTTGAAAGTTAAGCGCTTCCAGCAACCAAAGAGTGGAGTTAATAATGGACATTAAAAATGCCTGGGAAAATAAAACTGTCAGAATCTCAGTAATTGGTGCTGCGTTGATTGTATTGATTATCGTTATTAGTCAATCAATTTTTTCCACTCCGGTTAAAAAAGAGAAGAAAACCCAGAAAAAAGATATGCAAACTGGGTTCCTGATTGATGATTCACAAATGACTAAGCTGAGTAACGAGGAAAGCCAGAAGACTTATAACGAAATGGTCAGGCAGAACCGCATTGATCAGAATGCGGCAAAGGCAGATCGTGATAAAGCTGAAAAGGCCCAGCAAGAAAGCAAAGTACAGATTGCCAACCTTGCTTCACAAGTCCAGCAGCTCTCGACGCAGTTGACTGACATGCAGACCTCACGAAACGGTAATCGTAATCTCGACGCAGGTGGGTCACGCAAAAACGTCAATGAGCAGGCCCCAGCAACGCCATACCAGCTAAATCCAAATGCTGCGGTGAATGGGGCTAGTTCCGGATACGCTCCGATCACACCGACCCGAAATAGCCCAATGCGGACTATCACGCAGAGTTCAATTAAGACAAATGGTTCTGATGGTGTCATTCAGGTTATGCCGATATCCGAAAGCCGGATAAGAGAGGGGCGTGAGGTCGTTGCTGGCGGTGACAAAGCCCCGACACGAACTATTCGCGGCGACGGGACCGCTCCTGTAGACAGTAAAGCTCGGCATGCGGCACGTAAAGACGAAATGTTTCTCCCAGCGACGTCAATTATCACAGGGGTGCTAATTAATGGTCTGGAAGCCCCAACGAGTCTGTCGTCTAAAGCTGAACCCATGCCAGTCACTATGCGTATTAAAAAAGACATCATCATGCCAAACAATTTCACGATGGATTTGCGGGATTGTAATTTGTTGGGTTCAGCTGTGGGTGATCTGGCGTCACAGCGAGCATACATTCGGGCAACATCAATATCTTGTGTGAACTCGAAAGGAAAAGCTTTCGACGTCAAACTGGAAGCATACGCAGTTAGTGAAAATGACGGGAAAAATGGTATTCGTGGAAATCTGATAAGTAGAAATGGAAATGCGATCGCAGGTTCTGCTTTTGCAGGAGGCCTGTCAGCACTGGCTGGTAGTCTGAGCCCATCTAAGGTGTCTTCGTTAAATATCGATCCTAACTCAACGGCTGAATACCAATCGCCGAACATCGGGGCATTAGGAGCGTTGGCCGGAGCCGGAGCAGCTCAGGGCGGTCTAAACCGTCTTGTGGACTACTACACATCAATTGCTGAGCAGCAGTGGCCAATAGTCGAAGTTAGCCCAGGGCGCCCAATTACGTTTATCGTTCAATCAGGCGCAACAATACCTACAAACCTGACGAGTCGCTGAGGTTAATTATGGAAAATAACATTGAACCAGGAACAAAAAGTGATTCTGCTGAAAACGTGAAGCTTGAGGCGGCTAAACCTGTTGGGGGTATACGTACAACCAAAAAAGTAACTTTGGAAATAGATATCGAGAAAACCCTCAAGTATTTGATGCTAGCTGGCCTAGCTGTGCTTTTCGTGATCTATGGATACAAGGGGGCGAGTTTTGTTTATGAAAGCGTCAAAGCAATGTCGAATCCGTCCTACCAAATTGCAGTACTTGATATGCAAACTTTAAGGAAAGAATTTAATAAGCAGAATCCTGAGCCGGATTTGGTACAGTCTAAAAAAAACTTTGAAAATTACTTTAAAGCATTAATGAAAGTTTACCGTTCTCGTGGCTATTTGGTTATTGATGCATCATTAGCAGTAACAATTCCAGATAATGTTCAAATAGTCTCTTATATCGACCTTGGTGGAAGTTTTGGTGAGGTACAATCTCTACAAGGCGAAACAAAAGAAAGTGAGATACGATAATTGAAAAAGTTACTTTTATCTCTGCTGGTCTCTATGATCACAGTGTGTCCACCCCTTACAAATGCTGCTGAAAATGTATTAAACAACACTGATGCAGCTGCATTAATGGAAAAAGCAAAAGAAGGTGGAGTGTCCACGAAACCTTTAGAGGGCGTACTGGCGAAAATGCAAAGCTATAAGCCTAAAGATGTTATTTACATCCCGACTGGAGGTCTTTATCTGTTCCAGGATGAACGTTCGCAGTTGATGGCTGTGACCACTGATGGACGTTATACAATAACGGGTGGTAGCGTCATGGACATTCTTCAGAGAAAGTCAGTCTTATCCGTAGAAGATGTACGAAAATCCTACTTTATTAATTTAGACGACGCCCCCTTTCCTCTTGATACTGTGGCATTGATCCCTTTAGGAAACCCAAAACTAAAAAGACAAGCCGCTATTTTTATCACGCTTGATTGTGATGGTTGCCAAGATTTAATAAAAAAATTCTATGACGAAAGAGAAAAATACCGGGTTGACATCATTTTAATCCCCTCCCCCGGTGAGCCAAAGCAAGAATTACGTCAACTATGGTGCAGTAAAGAAAAAGGCAAAGTGAATGACCTTGATATCTTGCGTTGGCTTATGGGAAATAAGACCGATATAGAACAAAGGCTCCTGACAAAAAAAGAGGCAGAAACATGTCCGGCTGAGCCATTGGTAGGATCTCTGATGCTGGCAGGTATTTATAAATTACAGGGCGTACCTTCAGTTGTGAGACAAGACGGACTTGCCGGTAATGGCATACCGAAAGATTTTGATTCATGGTTAAAACAAAGTGTCGAACCCTTACTCAAAAACCCATTTGCTACTAATTAAGGTAATGAAATGAACATTAAAAAAGTTATTTTCAGCGCTCTGGTTGTTGGTTCATCTTCATACCTAGCGGGTTGTACTATCGGCAGCTCAGAATCAGAATGTCCGGGAATTGAAAAAGGGGTCGTTTGTAAAGGCCCTCGTGAAGTTATGGAACTAACGAATAACCGTGATGATCTTTCCGGCCTTGCGGAGGAAGAAGCTAATTCGGGAAAGGAGAAATCGGCTGTCAATGACAGCCAGTACCCTGCCCAAATTTCGCCGCCTGGCGCTGTGCAATACCCTAAGTCTGCCGTCTTGGTAAATAAGCCTGTGACATACAAGACGACGCAAATTAAACCTGCTGGCCAAGTCCCCGTTATGTACGATGAGACATTAAAAATGGGCGCGCCAACATCAACAATCGGGCCACGGCCGATAAGCGGCGTTCCAGTTAATTCTAATGTAAGGATGACAACGAGCTACAGCTCAACAGGTGCATCCGGTAACCCTTTTATCCATCCGACTGCTGATGTCATGAAGCAAACAACACAGGTTGTATCTCCGGCACCTGTACCGCGCTACGTTGCGCCAAATTCCGATATCAGTGCTAGTAAAGACCTTTACTCCGTTAATAATGGACAGCCTGTAAACCCTACGCTCAGCTCTGGCCAGATCCAGCAATACCGTACACAAGGGTATAAACAGGCTGTGGTAGCTCCAGAACCGCTTGCTGTACTTCAGCAAGGCCGCGTCATGAGAATCACCTTTGCACCATACACGGACGATAATGACGCTTTAAACCTGCCTGGCTTTGTCTATGTGAATGTCAAACCCCAAACTTGGATTGCGGGTAAAAATTCGACATCAAATCCGGCGCGAATAGTTCCTTTGCAAGTTCAGGATGCCGCTCGTGAAAATATGCAACAGCAACAGCGAGCAACGAAAGCAGTTTCGTCTAACGGTATTATCAGACAACTCTGAGGTCGCGAATGAAATCTGCTAACATCTATAATAAAGAATTAAGTCGCCACCAGTTTGGTGGGTTTATTCCTGTATACGACCAGATTCCTGGCACGAATTATTTTCTAATAGACGGTAATCGGCTTGGGTTTATGTTTATTTGTAACCCCTCACCTGGTGTTTTTGATAATCAGCAGGATGTGTTAGCTGAATTATTTAAAATGGATTTTCCTACTGACACTATCTGTCAGACCTCATTAACAGCACTGCCGGACCTGACCTTGCATTTAAGTGCCTGGTCGGCAGTTCGTGGTGGTCGAATGGAAGGACATGATAAGCTTAAGGGGGACTTACTCACGGCCTACCAGCTGGATTATTATGATAGAAGTCTAAATGAACCCTTAAAACCGGATCATGATAAATTAATGCTTCGTGACTTTCAGATCTGGATGTCATTTTCTATTCCGTTGAAATCTGCGCTTCCTACTGAAATTGAAATTAATCGCATCGATGCACTGTACTCTGACCTAATCAGTAAGTTGAACACACTGGGCCTTTTTCCACATAAAGTTAGCGCCGAAAACTGGCTTTATTGCATGGATAAATTAATGCATCCGGGAAAAACATCACGTTGGGCTGAAGGTCATGTTGAAGTCAACACTATGAGGCGTCTTAACGAACAGCTAAATGTTCCGGGGCGAAAATATACAGTAACTGAAAATAATTTTTCATCTACAACGCAGAGTACTGATGTTTCTGAACATCGTTATTTCAAACAATTATCTGTGGTCAAGTTCCCAGAACATGTAAATTTTGGAAGCATGTATGAACTTGTAGTGAATTGGATGAATGGGCGTAAAACTATATTTAGCCCATTTATGATAACTCAAACAGTCCATTTCGCCGATCCCTTAAAATTAGCTAGAGATAACGTCAGATATAAGGCAATTACTAACAAACAAGCTAGTATCCCAACCGTCTTAACGTTTTGTCCAAGACTGAAGGACATGGATAATGATTACATGGCGGTAACACGTGAACTGGAAGATGGGGCCCGTCTTTTACACAGTTATCTGACATTTACCGTCATGGGGAATTCAGCATTAGATGTCCAGTCTGCCGCAGACCAGTTAAAATCATTTTATCTGGAAAGTCGCGTTAAAGTGGCTGATGATTCATACATCATCTTTCCATCTTTTGTCTCTTGCCTTCCAATGTGTAATGACCCCAAGACGATACTAGATCTGGACCGTTTTGAGGTAGTCAGTAATACTGGTGCAGCGCATATGACCCCTCTATTCGGCCCATGGAAAGGTAATACTGACAGACCTGTACTTAACCTCGTCTCACGAGAGGGCCAGCTGTTGGGGCTTGATATCTTCAAGACTTCTGCCAGCTATAATATGGTTGTTGGGGCGACTTCTGGTGCAGGCAAATCGTTCTGGGTTGCATACATCATTAATAACTATCTTGGTGCAGGGCCGCGTTCTAATAATCTGATCCATTATCGTGATACTTTTGAAGGTTTCAAAAACAATGCTTATGATGCATTTGACCCTGATGGAGCCCAGATTTTTGTAGTTGACGTTGGTCGCTCGTATCAGGGTATTTCGGAGCAATATACAAATAGTCAGTTTATAGATTTTGGTAAAAAGCCTGATTTTACTCTGAATCCGTTCGCATTTTTGACCGATGTCACTGTTGCAGACCGAGTTTTTGATGAAGCGCCTGTTTTCAATGACGACTCAAATAATAACGATGAAGAAAAGGATAAAGTTGCACAGACCATTATGGTCCTGAATCAGTTAAAAATAATGGCATCTGAAAAAGGAAATATTGACGACTTTCAACAATCGGTCATGCTTCAACTGATTGGTGATGAATATAACGAATCACGTAAAGTCGGAAGTACAGGCTCTATTACAGGATTTGCACGCCGCTGTTCTGCCCATGAAGATAAGCGTATTAAAGATATCGGTGAGCAATTAGGGCAATGGTGTGAAGGAGGCATTTACGGAAATCGATTTACCGAAAAGCTCCCGCCAATAAACTTCGGTAGTCGGTTTATAGTTCTTGAGCTTGAAGAGTTGAAGGGTACCCCTCACCTCCAGACAGTCGTGCTCATGTCGATCATTCAAGCTGCTCAGCATGCAATGTTTATCAAAAAGGACGGTCGCCGCCGGTTGTTCATCCTTGATGAGGCATGGGAGTATATTCGCCCGGATAATGCTTCAGGCTCCAGTAATCAGTCAAATCAGTTTTTCTCATCTTTCCTTGAAGCTGCCTGGCGCCGATTCAGGAAAACGAACTGTGCTGGTATTTGTATTACCCAGTCCTTTGAAGATTACTTCACCTCCTCGGTAGGTCGAGCCCTGACGGCCAACTCGCCGTGGAAGATCATCATGAAGCAGGAAAAGGAGAGCATAGAAGCCATGAAGGCTAATAACTACTTCTCCACGACTGATGCTGAATATGAGCGTATGAAAAACATACGAACGATAAAGCGTGCATTTTCTGAGATGCTCGTCCGATTCGAGAATTTCCAGGAGATATGTCGCCTCTATGTAGACAGGAAAATGGAGCTTTGTTTTACGACTGACAGTACCGACCGTGGAAAGCTATGGGAAATACAAAGCCGTCTTGATTGCTCTTACGGCGAAGCAATTGAGATACTGTATGAACAGGAAGTTGCTAGCAATGCAGCTGCATAACGTTTAAGTAGTACTGGATACCTCATCTTTACTGGATGAGGTATCCGTACTTTACTCAAAATACAGGTTTTTAACTGTGTTACACTGCCCTCCCCCGCAACAATTGTTCAGGTTCAGAATTTCTGGATCGAATTAACTCCCCTAAATATCCCTAAATATCCCTAAATTTTATTTGTAGATACTGTTGATTGGCTTCTCTGGGGCTTCTACTTAAGTTGATTGGTGATGTAGCTTTTATACGGCTGATGTTTAATCATGCTCGGCCTGTGCTGAGCTAAATTTCCTGCCTTGGATACGGATGTTGTGGTTGCAAGTGATAACCAAATTTGTCGCGCTACTGTATATTAGATATAAACACTATCTTTATGGTTAGCTAAGCAACCCATAATTTCTTATGTATCGATTTAAAGTTTGGTAAGGCATTGAAAAACAAACAATAACTCATGTCTTGTTGGTTTGTTTAACAAGTTAGAGATAATATTTGTGAGTTGGTTTCTTTTTGTTTTGTTAGTCAATTTTCGTATTTGTGGTTATCTAAACCAACCATAACTATTAAGTTGCAGTTTTGTTTTGAACTAAAATGAAATGCCTTCTATTTAGGTTGGTATAGTCAACCATTTTCAGCTTCAAGTGATTACTAGAATATGGTTAATCGAGATGTTGTAACTGGTTGCTATCTGTAAAACAAGCGTAGTGCCATTTACCAAAAAACCTGAAATTCGCATCTTGAAATTGGGGAAGTTTATTCCTAATAAAACAATTTACTGACGATCCAACCAATTCGCTCCGCCGGGTATGTGCGCCTTAATCTCCAAAATTGGTATATAAACACCTTAAAGTTTATCCCGGGTGTTGAGTAACATTGCTTTGCATAATTTAGCCAAAGGGTTATAGGCTCAGATTCGGCGTGCTTTCTTAGTATTCTGAATGCCATCTTTTGGATCACGAGGTAAGCAGGAAGGATTTAGTTCATTCCTGAATGGCGCCTTAGCCGTCGAAAATTTTGCGGGGGCCTGGCATATTCTACTCTTTTGCCCGGTATTAGAGTCCAGGCTTTAAATTCCAACAAAGTTCTAGCACACCGAAACCTTATTTCGAAAACACTAGAAAAGGTAAAGGAAATTAAATGTTAGTAACATAGAGATAATTAGAACGGCCTACGAGATTTCAGAAGAAGTAATCTGCACAAGTCTCCACAACTTTTGTGAGAACGCCCTCTTATTTTGCTGCGAAGAATTAACATTATTGTCTGGGTTCACGCCGAACCACACGGTACTCTTTCAGTCTGTGCGCTTCAGACCGGACGTCGTCTAACCAGCTTCCCATAAATATGTAGATTTATGTTTGCACCATAAGTCATTACCACTAACGTTAGAGAGGTCCAACCCGCGTTTCATATTTCAACTTTGTACTTTTCAGTTCTTACAACCAAACTTTAATGTTGTTTTGCTTTTATCGTAGGTCATGTATAGATCCCTCCCGGGAACTGATTCATATAACCCCTTAATCGCCAGCTCTAGGCGGGATACTGTCCGGGTGCCGGAACACATTTAACCCCCTTAATCGCCAGCCCAGGGCGGGATGCTGTTCGGGTGCCTGTATATTTAACCCCCTTAATCG